>NZ_JBFUJE010000001.1:0-59564 GCF_056401535.1 Luteibacter sp. P4_E6
GTCGGCATCAGCGCACGCACCGGATCAGTGTCAGAATTCGTCGTGATCCGCTGGCACGAGCGGCCCCTCCATGGGCGTGGGTTCGGTCGCAGTCTGGGATGGCCCGCCCGGCATGGCATCGACGGGATTATCGAACACCTCGTTGCACGCGAACGCGCGCGATCGTGTGGCCGGCAGCTCACCGGTGAGCAGGTAGCGTGACGCCGTTCGCTCGATGCATGGGGACGTCGTGAAGTTGAACACGCCGTGCAGGCTCGAGTTACGCACGAGTAGCATCCGGGCATTGGCGAAGGCGTGGAGCACGTGACTGGCGCCTGCCAGCGGCGTGGACGTGTCTTTCTCGGACTGGATCAGAAGGAATGGCGATGCGCTTCCCAGTACGGTGAGATTTGGCTGGCGAGCACCAGGGCCGCCCCAGCGCGAGCATGTGAGCTCCTCCATCGTGGCGTCACCCGTGAAGTTGAAATACCGCGCGGCATAACGCCGCGCGGATTCGCGTATCTCGGCTTCACTCCGCGGCCACGAAACGTCGTTGCAGCCCATGAGGATGCGCACGACGCCGCCGTCCGGTTCCGTGTCCGTCGAGGGATCCGTGGCAGACGCGGAATACAGCGTGCGAGCCAGCTGGCCGGCTTCCCAGCGCAGGCGTCTGTCCAGCGCCTGGTCGTTGCTGAAGATGGTGCGGCCAATGAAGCGCGTCATGGCCTCCAGGGTCGGCGGATCGCCGCTGGCCATCCACTCCACCAGCTTCAGGGCGGCAGCGAGGCGTACCGGCGTATCGAGGCGTCCCGCCCAGGCCTCACGGGCACGCGCTGGAAAGTCGTCGATGGCTGAGGCGACCGTGTCGCGGCTTGTGCCCAGTCCGAAACGGGTGGGGTCACGCAGCACCGGCGCGACGACGTCCTCGCTGAAGGCGCGCTGCTGCGCCGCCAGGGCCATAAGCGCCGCGGCGCGGTACCCGTGCATGAGATCCATGGTCGAATCCAGGAGCAAGCGGCCGGTGTGCGTCGGATACATGGATGCATACCAGGCACCCACCATGCCGCCGTAGGAAATGCCATAGAAATGGAGACGTTCGTCGCCAAGGACGCGGCGAACCATGTCCATGTCGTGCGCGTGCTGTTCGGTGTTGATGTGGCGGGCGCCCGCTGGTGTCGAGCACGCGTCCACCGTCGCCTGGGCGCTCTCGACCACGAGTCGCCAGTTGGCATCGCCCAGATGGGTCGGCAGGAACGCATACGCCGGCGGGGCCGGCGCGTCCACGGCGCAACGGAAGCTGCCACTTCCGACGAGGCCGCGCGGAATGACGGCGATGAGATCGTAGCGGTCCGCGAGCCGCCGCTTGTCGCCTTCGTCCGGGTCGTCGGTACGCATACTCGACCAGCCTTCGCCTATCGATCGGAGCAACTTCCCCGGATGAATGCCCGGACCACCCGGATTGAAGAAAATGGCGCCTTCTCGTCCTGCCGGATCGCCCGCGCGTACCCGGATGACACCGACATCGATCTGTCGTCCGTCGGGGGTGACATGGTCAAGTGGCGCCTTCAGGTTGCCGCACTGCAGACGCGTGCCAAGTACGACGGATGTCCTGCCCACCCAGCTGTCCGGGCAAGCGCCCCACGCTATGTGCGGGGTCGGGATCGAGGTGGCGCCGCAAACGGCGGGCAGGCTGGCTAGCACGACCGCCGCGACAACGGGACGATGAGGAGAATGCATGCTTGGTGGTTCTCTCGTATCGAGGGGACCACGAAGCTACGCGCGGGGGAGCGCTGCCCGTATCGGTCATCGGCGCGGTGATTTGCACCATTCGCCGAGGCGCACGTAGGGTTGTCCCGGCTCGCTGGCCGCGACCGATCGTTACTGGATGTGCCAGCCGTGCGTCACGACAAGCGACTGGCCTGTGAGCGCATTCGATTCGAAGCCCGCGAGGAAAAGTGCGGTGTCGGCGATGTCCGTGAGCGTGGTGAACTCGCCGTCCACCGTGTCACGCAGCATGACGTTACGCACGACGTCGTCTTCGCTGATGCCAAGCTCGCGCGCCTGCTCGGGAATCTGCTTCTCGACCAACGGCGTGCGCACGAAACCCGGGCAGATCACGTTGGAGCGGATGTTGTCCTTTGCGCCTTCCTTTGCGATCACCCGCGCAAGACCCAGCAGTCCATGTTTCGCCGCCACGTAAGGCGCCTTGAACTTCGACGCCACATGCGAATGCGCCGAGCCCATCAGGATGATCGAGCCACCGCGCCCGGACGCGATCATCTGACGCATGGCGGCGCGGGACGTGAGGAAGGCGCCATCCATGTGGATGGCGAGCATGCGCTTCCAGTCCGCGAACGGAAAATCCACCAGCGGCGAGATGATCTGCACACCGGCGTTGCTGACCAGAATGTCGACGGGGCCCAGTTCGCGCCCGATGCGCGCGAAGCCTTCGTCCACCTGCGTCTCGTCCGTCACATCCATGGCAAGTGTGACGGCACCGTGCCCCATCGCCGCGGCGGCTTCGCTCGCCCTGTCGACCGCGATATCGGCGACGACCACCCGCGCGCCGGCGCGCGCATAGGCTTCGGCAATCGCGCGGCCAATGCCGCTCGCCGCGCCGGTGACGAGAGCGACTTTGCCCGTCAGGTCGTGCATGTTTCAGGGCCTCCCAAGGACGAAGGTCGCTGCGTCACCCTGCGCGGACGATCCGGCGATCCACACCTGGAAGTCGCCCGGTTCGGCTTCGAACGTCTTGCCGTCACGGTGCGTGAATGCGAGATCCTCGCGGGTCAGTTCGAACGACACTTCCTCGGAAGTGCCCGGTGCGAGGAGGATCTTGCGAAACGCCTTCAGTTCGCGAACCGGCCGCACACGACTTGCGACGCGGTCGTGAATGTACAACTGCACGACTTCCTCGCCCGTGATGTCCCCGGTGTTGGTTACCGTCGCGCTTACCACGATGGCGTCGTTCCAGCCGACCTGTGCCTTCACTTCGGGCGCCGTGTAGGCGAACGTGGTGTAGCTGAGGCCATGGCCAAAGGGATACAACGCGTCGAAGGGTATCTCGCGATAGCGCGATTTGAACGCGGGCGGCTGCTCGGCGAGTTCCGGGCGGCCGGTGCGCAGATGGTTGTAGTAATAGGGCTGCTGGCCAGCGTCCTGCGGGAAACTGACCGGCAAGCGTCCGGCCGGGTTGTAGTCGCCGAAGACGACGTCGGCAATGGCGGGGCCGGTCTGGCTGCCGAGGAACCAGGTGACGAGGATGGCGTTGGCGTCGCGCACCGCCCCGGTGAGAGCGAGCGCACGTCCGTTCTTCAAGAGCACCACGACCGGCGTACCTGTGGCGGCGACCGCTTCGGCCAGGGCCTGCTGGGCTGGCGGTACGATGATCTGCGTGCGCGACTGGGCCTCTCCGGAATAAACCTGGGGCTCACCGATGGCGAGCAGCACGACGTCGGCTCGCTGGGCAGCCGCCACGGCGGCCTCGATACCACCCGCGATCGCGTCCTCGATGCCGCTGCCGGCGATGACCTCGAGCTCGGTGTTCATGTCCAGCGCATCGCGCAGACCAGCCTCGATGTTCACGTGACGCGTCTTGTCGCCGAAAAGGGTCCAGCAACCTTCGAGATTGTCGACGTCCGCGCCAAACGGCCCGATCAAGGCAATCTTCTGGCCGCGCTTGCGCAGCGGCAGGACGCCGTCGTTCTTCAGCATGACGATGGAACGCCGCGAGCCGTCGCGTGCCAGCGCCGCGTGCTCTGCATTCTTCGAGGTGTCGGCTTCCACGGCGGGGTCGAGGGAGCGGTAGGGATTGTCCAGCAGGCCAATCGCGTTCTTTACGCGGAGGACGCGGCGCACGCCTTCGTCCAGCACGTCCATGGGTACGTCGCCCTTCGCGACGAGGTCGGGCAGGTGAGCGGCGTAGAAACCGCTCTGCATACTCATGTCCACGCCGGCGAGGAAGGCAAGGCGCGAGGCATCTCGTTCGTCTTCCGCGAAGCCGTGGGCGATGAGTTCCATGTCGGCGGTGTAATCAGAGACGACGAAACCCTCGAAGCCCCATTCGCCGCGCAGGATATCGGTCATCAGTTCGCGATTGGCGGAGGCTGGCACGCCGTTGATATCGTTGAACGCGCTCATGAACGTCAGCGCGCCAGCTTCGAGAGCCGCCTTGAAGGGTGGGAGGTGAACGTCACGCAGCGTCTGCGGCGCGATCTCCACCGAGTTGTATTCCATGCCGCCGGCCACGGCGCCATAGGCGGCGAAGTGCTTCGGGGTGGCGAGCAGCGAGTCGTCGGCCGTGAGGTCGGTGCCCTGGAAGCCGCGCACGCGCGCCGCGGCGAACGCCGAACCCAACACTACGTCTTCACCGGCGCCCTCGGCCACGCGCCCCCAACGCTGGTCGCGCGCGATGTCGACTGCCGGCGCGTAGGTCCAGTGAATGCCTGCGGCGGTGGCTTCGACCGCTGTCGCGCGTGCGGTGCGCTCGGCGAGGTCCGGCTCGAAAGTGGACGCTTCGCCCAGCGGGATAGGGAAAACGGTGCGCATGCCGTGGATCACGTCGGCGCCGAGCAACAAGGGAATGCCCAGCCGGCTCTCTTCCACGGCTACTCGCTGCGCTTCGCGACCCTCCGTCGCGCCGACGCCGTTGAACAACGCGCCCACGCGCCCGGCGCGCACCTGCTCGAGTACCTCGGCGGCACCACGGGCGTTGGCCTCGGGATTGATATCGGGTGCGAACGGGCGCACGGCATCGGCAAACACGCCCAACTGGCCGACCTTCTCTTCGACGGTCATGCGGGCGATCAGGTCTTCGATGCGGGGGTCACGGATCATGGTGGTCTTGCCCTGGGAACGGTCGGCGCGCGTTCCGGCGCCGTAAGCGGGCAAGGATACCGGCATCGGCACCCCGAGTGGGCACGTAAATAGCGTTACATGTAAACGATTACATCGTTGGGGCACAAAGCATTCGTCGTGGCCGAATTGACCGTCTTCGGCCGCCTCGCGTTTCGGCGAATCCCTTGGGTCGCCTCACGGCAGCGGCTGCCCGGCAGACCGGCATCGTCTAGTTAACGTAAGTCGTCGTAGATGCGGAAAACGATTGAGTGGAAAGCGCTGATCACAAAGCATTTCCGGCAAAAGATAACGACGCGATCCACGAACGCTTTATTGGCGGGTCACAATCGATCGACGGGGGTCAATGGGGCGAGGTGGCTACGGTGCAATCGGCTCGCGCTCCCGCGGTGATCGAGATGCGAGGCATCGGCAAGGTCTTCGACATCGGCGCGATGGAAGTCCACGTCCTCAGCGACATCCATCTCGATATTCGTCGGGGAGAGTTCGTCTCGATCGCGGGGCCTTCCGGTTGCGGGAAAACCACGCTGCTATCCCTGATGGGTGTCCTCGACATACCCACCTACGGGACATTTCGCTTTCTGGGACAGTCGATGTCCGGTCTGGGCAGGCGTGCCCGGGCGCGCCTGCGGAACCAGCACATCGGCTTCGTTTTTCAGGCTTTCAACCTGATCGGCGACATGACGGTCGCCGAGAACGTCGAATTGCCGCTGTCGTTTCGCGATGGCATGAGTCGCCGCGAGCGCGCGGATCGCGCAGCCAGCGCGTTGGCCGATGTCGGCATGGCGCACCGCATGCGCCACTATCCCGACCAGCTTTCCGGGGGACAGCAGCAGCGCGTGGCCGTGGCCCGGGCGCTCGCTGGCGAGCCGTCCATCCTCCTTGCCGACGAGCCAACGGGCAATCTCGACCTGCGCAATGGTGAGACTGTGATGGCACTTCTCAGCCGTCTGCACGCGTCGGGTCGGACCATCTGCATGGTCACGCACGACGAGCGGTTCAGAGGGGTGGCGGACCGCACGATACGGTTGCTGGACGGCTGTGTCATCGATGAGACGACGTTTCGTCAGCGACAGCGTGAGGCCGAAGCGGGTCTGGACGAGCGCCGCAGCACGGAGTCGTTTCCATGAACGTGCCACTGAATGCCCTGGATCGCACCTGGCGGGCACTCTGGCGCCCGCGCGGGTTCCTGCCGCTAGCGGCGTTGACCCTGGGGATCGGCCTGGCTGCCTTCACCAGTGCCCTGACCATGGTCGAATCTCTTCTGACCTCGCCGCCATTCCCCTACCACGACCGCGTCGTCATCTACGGCGAGGCAGGACGCGACCCCGTTGGCCTTGCGGCTTCGCCGAAGGCATACGACGTCATTGGCCGGCCCCCGGGCGTACTTTCGACCGGCGCCGCACATATGGCTGAATCGGTGAATGTTCGTGTGGGTATCCGGCAGGCTCTTGCGCGTGCTCAGCGCGTCGATGCCGGATTCCTACCCACCCTGGGTGTCAGGTCGGTACTGCCGGATGATTCGTCGATCACCGCCGAAAGCGGCGTCATGCTTTCGCACGCGTTCTGGTTGAGCTGGCTCGCCGGCGATACGGATGTGGTGGGGCGCGGCATCGCGGTAAACGGAGCGGTAATGACGGTTCGCGGTGTACTTCCGCCGGAGTACCGCCTGTTCGCCGACATGGACCTGCTCCTTCCGCTTCCGTCGATGCACCTGTCCGGCGACCGTGCGGCGAACCTCGTCGCCATCGCACGGCTTGCTCCCGGCGTAACCGGCGACAGCGTTGCACGATGGCTGCAGGCGCAGACACCGACCCTCCCGTATGGAACGATGCCGCTCGATACCGTCCTGACCAGCAAGGCCAGGCCGGCTGTGCTCACCTTCTTCATGTGTTCATTGTTGGTCCTTGCCATTGCCGGGGTGAATCTTTCCAACCTCCTCTTGTCGCGCGCACTGCGGCGTACGCATGAGACCTGCCTTGCGATAGCCTTCGGTGGACTGGGGTGGCGGCCCAGGCTTCCACTGATCGCGGATGTCGCCGCCATCAGTGTGGGTGGACTGGTCGTGGGACTGCCGCTCGCACATGCCATCGTGACGGCGGTGCGTTCTTTTGTTCCTCCGTCCTGGCTCCTCTCGTCGCTGCCGATCGATCTGGACTTGCCGGTTTGCCTTGCGACGGTAGTCGCGGCTATCTCCTCGACGATCGCCGCAGCGATACCCGCCGCCATGCACGCCAGTCCGGAACGGGTCTTGCGTGCGCAGTTCACCCTGGGAGGGACATCGCCGGGTCCGGCCCGGCGTGCCCGGCACCTGATCGTGCTGATCCAGACGGCACTCGCGACGATGCTGCTGGTCCTGGGCGTGGCGACCGTGACCCGGATGTGGCGCGTGATACAGATACCCCTCGGCTTTCAGGCGGAAGGGGCGAGCTTCGTCGAAATCAGCCCGGACAGCCTGCAGTTCCCTACGCTTGCCAGCGTGGTCCGTGCCAGCGAAGCGCTGCGAATCGGCGCCCTGCGACTGCCAGGCGTCGACGCGGTGGGGTTGACCACCCTGCTTCCGGTGGGCACCGGATTTTTCAGACCGTTTCGGTCGCCGGATGGAGAAATCTCTTACCTTCGGTACGTCATGGTTTCCCCCGGCGCGATGGACTCGATGGGAATCGACCGGACAGCAGGCCGGGACATCGACGCGGACGACCGGGCCACAGCCCCGCCCGTGGCCATGGTCAACCAGGCGTATATCGACCAGATCGATCGACGCGGCATTGGCGCCTCGGTGATGCCCGCTTCGCAACTCGTTACAAACCGGGCACTTCGCATCGTGGGAGTCGTGGCGGATACGCGAGCTGCCGGCGCGGAGCGATCAACGGAGCCCACGGTCTACGTGCCGTTTGCCCAGGTCGACCCGGGTACCTATGCCTTCATCAGACGCTTCGTATCGACATTCGTCGTCGTTCGCGGTCCGGGTAGCAAGCCCGTGGACGCTCAGGTCTTGCAGACGATGGTCGAACGAGCCGCACCGGGTCTGGTAGCGGGGCCGCTGCAACCCCTTCAACGACTCGTTCGCGACGCGACCGCGGAGACGCGACGTAACGCCGCCCTGGCTGCAGCCTTCTCTGGCATGGCGCTGTCCCTCGCCTGCATCGGTCTCTATGCGGTGCAAACGCTGGACGTGATCAGCCGCCGACGTGACATCGCCCTTCGCGACGCACTGGGGGCGACGCCTCTGGACCTGTTTGGCCATGCCGTTTCACGCGGCATGGCCATGGCCATGCCCGGTGTCGCGCTAGGTTTGGTCGCTTCCGTCGTCATGGGGCAGGCGTTTCGGCATTCGGCGCTCGAGACCGGCGGGATCGACGCCAGCGTGGCTGCCGCCGTCGCCCTGATGATGATTTTCGCGGCGCTTTGCGCCGTGGCTTTGCCGTCGCTACGCGCCTGCACCGTTCGATCCGTCACCATACTTCGCGGCGAGCTGACGATATCGCCTCGGGGGTCCCGCCGAGACAGGAGCTTCCGGTCATGACCATGCTCTGCGCGCCCCCACTCCCCGTGCTTATCGTCGACGACCAGGCCGACGTACTGGTTTCACTAAGCCTGCTTTTCCGCTCCGCGGACATTCCGTCTGTGGAAGTCAATTCACCTGCGGCGGCCCTTGACGCGGTATCGCGCGTCGAATTCTCCTGTGCCGTCCTGGACCTCAACTACGCCGCCGACACAACGTCCGGTCGGGAAGGCATGGAACTGATCGCCCGCCTCCGCGAAGAAGTACCCGATCTCCCGCTCGTGGCGATGACCGCCTGGGGCAGCGTCGATCTTGCCGTCCATGCCATGCGGCTTGGCGCCGCAGACTTCATCGAGAAGCCCTGGATCAACGAACGAGTCGTCCATACCGTGCGCAGCCAGATCGCGTTGCGCACGATTCGCGAGGAGAACCGACGCCTTCGTGCCGAGAACGCGCTGGGCAGGGAGATGACCGACGTGTGGCGGGCATGGGAATCGACGGCGATGCGCGAGGTGATGAAGCTGGCATCCCGTGTCGCTCCGGGCGACTCGAATGTCCTTGTCCTCGGCGAGAACGGGACGGGGAAATCCCTATTGGCCCGCGAGATTCACACCATGTCGTCGCGCGCGGAAGGACCCGTGATCCGCGTCGATATGGGTAGCCTCCCCGAATCCCGCTTCGTCGACGAAATGTTCGGCGACGATGATCCGAGGCCGCGGCCCGGGCGCTTCGAGTTGGCCTGTGGGGGCAGCCTGATCATGGAGGAGATCGGCAATATACCGATGAGCCAGCAGGTGAAGCTGCTGCGGGTGCTCGAAGAAGGTGAACTGGAGCATTCCGGGTCGGCTCGCACGCACCGGGTGAATGTGCGGGTGATCTCTGTCACCAACGCCGACCTGGGCGAGGCGGTTCGTGCCGATCGATTCCGACGCGATCTCCTCTATCGTCTCAACGCGATGCAGATACGTCTGCCTCCCTTGCGCGAACGATTTGAGGACATTGTTCCGTTGGCCCGACACTTCCTCCTGCGCGAATGTCGCCGTCGCCAGCGGGACTGCATGTTCATGGCGCCGTCGGCTGAACGTCTCTTGCGCACCTACGACTGGCCGGGAAATGTCCGCGAGTTGGAGCATGCCGTGGAACGGGCAGTCTTACTGGCCGATCGCGATGAGATCGATGTGGAGGGATTGAATCTGAGTAAGCAGACGGGATCGCCCCTGTTGCTGGACCGACTCACGCTTCCCGAAGCCGAAGATGCGCTCATACGGCAGGCTATGGATCGCAACGATCACAACCTTCAGCGTGCCGCCGATGCGCTGGGCATTTCACGACAGTCGTTGTATCGCCGCCTCGACAAGCGCCGTCTCCGAAGCAGCTTCGAACCTGTGGACTGAGAGGCCGACAGACATGGCCCCGGCTCGTCTCCCGCGCCCTGCCAAGGCGGTGCGCGATCGCTCCACGGTACTGCGCATCGAAGCAGCACTCTGGGTCGGGGTCCTCCTGACGCCGCTTATCGTGAGTGGCGCGCTGCTTGCCACCCTCGATGGACTCTCCGGGCCCTTGCGGGCCGTTCTGTTTGGCACCGGACTTCTGCTGAGTGTCCTCGTCGGCTGGATACGTGGCAATCGCCTGGTTGCCACGTTGGGGACGGTCTTCGACCTGCTGCTCGCCGTACGTGAAGGCGACTACAGCATGCGCGGAAGGGTTCGTCCCGGCCGCGATCCCCTGCAAGGCATGATTGCGGACGTGAACGTGCTGACCGACGACCTGCGCGCGGGGAGGCGCAAGCGTACTGAGGCTTCCCGGTTCCTGGGTAAGACCCTGGTTGCACTGCATAGCGCGGTTTTCGTCGTCGACGACAAGAGTCGCGTGACGTTTATCAACCCGGCCGCCAGGCGGCTGATTGGTGGTGAGCGCGCGTCTATCGTTGGACATGACACGGACTCACTCGGCTTGTCCGTCCCGCTTGGGGCTGCTGACGGAGCCATTCTCACCCACCGGTTTCCTGCGGCCAACGGTCGTTGGGCGGTGCGCCGGGCGGTCTGGTACAGCGAGGGAACGGAGCACACGATGGTGATGCTTCACGACTTGAGTGCCGCATTGAGTGAGGAGGAGCGACGCGCGTGGCAGCGACTGATTCGCGTGCTCAGTCACGAGCTGAACAACTCACTCGCCCCGATCGGCTCACTGGCGGGCAGTCTCTCAACCCTGCTCGACGCGGGCGATCGCGCAACAACCGTTGACGAGCTCCGCCTCGGTCTCGAAGTGATCGGCCGGCGTGCCCACTCCCTGACACGCTTCCTCGCCGGCTATGGCCGCCTGGCGCGTCTGCCTCCCCTGCAACGTCGCCCCTTCCGCCTCGACGTCGCGTTGCTGCGCTTCGCACGGCTCGAACAGCGGAAGATCATCGACGTCCATGGCGCTTCGGCGGTGACCATCGACGGTGACGAAGACCAGCTGGGCCAGGCTTTCATCAACCTCATGCGAAACGCGGTCGAGGCCACGCTGGCGACGGGCGGCGGCGTTCGCGTCGACTGGCGCATCGAAGAGGACTACGCGCGTGTGACGGTCGAGGATGAGGGCAGCGGGCTGCCCGCCAGCGACGGTCTCTTCGTGCCTTTCTTCACCACGAAGCCCGAGGGGTCGGGCATCGGCCTCACGCTGACGCGCCTGATCGTCGAAGCGCACGGTGGAACAGTCGACCTCGCCGCGCGCAGCGATGCGAGGGGCGTCGTGGCCACCGTGCGGCTGCCGTTGTGTCCGGCTGCGGACCGCGCTGTCCGGTTCCGGACAGCGAAGGCACTCAAAAGCGGTCACGCCCGATAGAAATCCATCGAATGCGCAGGTTCATCCCCTGAACGATCGCCCCGGACACTGGCCGGGGTCCTGGGCGCGTCATAGATTCGGCTCGGACTCATCGCGGAACGAAAGGAATAGTCATGCCACACGTACTCGATCTGCAGAACCTCGCAACCCATCCTGATTGGGATCACAACGAGGGTGGCGAGGGTGTGACGTCGTGCAGCAACACTCATTGCTCCATCTACCAAATGGACGGCTTCGCGGAGTAACACGGGCAAGCGAAGGCACGCGGGACGGCGTCCGGGCCGCCCCGCGTGCCGGGTTGCATCCGAACAGGGAGGATTGGCTCGCTATGGAACGACGCGCCCAGCTGTTGCAGTACACCGCGGTCGACCGCGAGTTCTTCGAGCCTTATGCGCGTCGCGCCGTGCAGGAGGACGACTTCATCTCCCCGGCCAGGCGTGTGCTTCCCGCGCACTGGTCGATCCAGCGATCGGGTATATGGGTGCACTGTCGGCCCGCGAACGCCGTGCTGCCGACACAAGGTTGGAAGATCCACATCTCCTCGATCGCTTCTACCGCCCACATCGTGCYGTCCATCGCCGCGGTGGTTCTCGCCGAGTCCGGAACCGCATTCAAGTTCGCCGCGGATCAGGGCATGCTCGCCGCTATCAACGGCAAACGCTGGCCGCGAAGTGGATCGGGCAAGTTCATTACGGTGTACCCGCGCAATGTGGACGACTTCCGTCAGGTCATGGCCAATCTTCATGCGGCGTTGTCGGGGTATATCGGGCCGTACGTCCTTACCGATCGCCGTTACGACGACTCGCGCGTGCTCCACTACCGCTATGGCGGCATCGTCTCGGATTTTCGTGTCTCGCCGGGTGGGCGCCACGAATGGTTGCTGCGGCGACCCGACGCCGCCGTGGAACCCGATGATCGCCTGCCGCGGTTTCGACTTTCCGACTGGCTACGCGACCCCTTTGGCACCGCCGCTCCCACCGAGCCGGCGCCATCTGTCCTCCTGGGAGGTGGCCGCTACCGGGTGCACGAGGCCCTGGCATTTTCCTCCGCGGGTGGGGTTTACCTCGCCGACGATTTGCACGAAGGGCGTCGCGTCGTCATCAAGGAGGCCCGCCCGTATGTCGGCTATGGCGAAACAGCCAAGGACAACCTACGCAAGGAGTTCCGCCTGCTTCGACGCCTGGCGTCCCTCGGCATCGCGCCGCAGCCGATCGCATGCTTCGAGGAAGGCGAACATGGTTTCCTGGTCGAGGAGTACCTGCGAGGGCCTACGCTTCGATCCTGGCTGGGCAAGCGCTACCCCTGGCTGAAAACACGGGCTACGAGGGACGACGTGGCCGGCTTTCTCGCCGATGTCGTCGCGGTACTCAGTCGCCTCGCCGACGTCATCCAGCGGGTCCACGCGGTCGGCGTGTCACTGGGGGACCTCTCATTCCATAACATCATCGTGGATGCCACGGGCGAGGTACGGCTGATCGATCTGGAGGCGGCCGTTGAGCACGGACTCGACGCGCCCATGCCTTTTCGCACACCGGGGTTCGCCTCGGGCGATCCGCTACCCAAGGATCACGAGGCGGCGGTGAGCGAAGATCGCTATGCCTTCGGCGCGAACCTGTTGGCAGCCATGATTCCCGTGAACGCGATGCTGCCCCTGGACCGGAGCGTCGCCCTGCRCTTTTCCCGCCGGCTGAGCGCAGACATGGGATACCCCGACGCAGTGGCTGAAGCGATTGGCCAGTTACTGGATACGAGACCAACGGCACGGCCGTCACCGACGACAGTGATGACCGCCTTACGGGCCAGCCTTGCATGCGTGGAGGCGGGGACCGCACCGGTGCCCCATCGCAACCGGCGTACTCCGCCCTTGGCGGCGCATGCAGATAAGCTGTTCGGCTACGTCACGGCGCAGGCGGCGCACGCAAGACCGGATCGGTTCGTGCCCGCTGCTCCCGATGTCTTCGAGACTCACCCCTGGGGTGTCGCCCATGGTGCTGCCGGCATCCTGCACGCCTATCTACGCGGTGCGCGTGTGCCGCCGGACGGGCTGCGCGACTATCTGCTTTCCGGCGTCGATGAGCCCCGGCAGCGTGGCGTGAGCCTGATGTCTGGGGACGCCGGTATCGCATGGGTCCTCTTCGAGGCCGGTGACGCCGAACGCGCGGTGGCGCTGCTGCGCCCGGACTCGCTCGAGGGCGGTATCCGGGAATGCCCCGGGCTGTACGAGGGCATCGCCGGTTGGGGGTTTGCCCGTATCAAGGCATGGCACGAAACAGCGGATGGCGGCTTTCTCACAGCAGCCTCGCGAGCAGGTGACGAACTTTTGTCCGCCGCGATCACCGAGGACGACGAAACGCTGCGCTGGCCCGATGGCGATCAGCAACCGATCGGCCTCGCGCATGGTGCGGCGGGAATTGCTTTGTTCCTTCTCCACCTGCACGTAGCCACCGGTGAACCACGTTTCCTCCGGGGCGCAACGGCCGGCCTCGCCTACGACCTCGCGCAGCGGCGCAGCAATGCGGATGGTGCCTGGACATGGCCGATGTCCCGGGGGCCCTTCCCTTCGGTTCCGTACCTGAGGAGGGGTACGGCGGGAGTCACTGCCGTGGTTGCCCGTTTTCTCGCGTTCACAGGTGAGGCGCACTACCGGGATGTATTGCTCGCCAGCGAGGAAGACTTGCTACGCAGCCACGCGATCAGCCCGGGTCTTTTTGAGGGGCTCGCTGGTATCGGCGAGACGCTTCTGGACCTTGCGCACTTCATGCCCGAACGCGCTTCGATCTATCGCGAAGGCGCCCTTCGCGTGGCGCACGGCATCGAGCCCTTCCTCATCCAGCGCGAGGAGGGGCTCGCCGTGCCTGGTACCGAATTGCTGCGGATCAGTTGCGACCTGGCCACGGGCGGCGTGGGCGTCGGTTCGTTCTTCGATCGATTGCGGCGCGATGCATCGGCGGCCTTCATGCTCGACGAACACCTGCCGACACCGATACGTCAGAGCCGGAACTTGGCCTCCACCAGGTAGCTCCGCGACGGGTACGGGTAATACACGTAATAGCGGCGGTTGGTGAGGTTGTCGACGCCCACGCCGAGTTCCACGTGGTCACTGACTTTCCACGTCAGCTTGGCATCGAATGTAAGGAAGGCGCTGGCACCGCCGAAGGTGTCCGGATTGATGTCGCTGTGATCGAGGGTGTTGTACTGGCGCCCGGAATAGCGCCCGGCGAGAGTCATGGCGACATGCTCGCTGGCGTGATACGTGCCGATCACGTTCGCCCGCCAGCGCGGAATGCGATAGAACTGCTTGCCTTCGGACGCGGGATTACGAGCATTGGTCACCGTCGTCGCCTGCGTATATGCCGCGTTGGCACTGAGGTCGAACATCGGCCACCAGACGCCGGTGCCGTCGTAGCTTGCCTCGGCGCCGCGTGTGCGTACGAGGCCGACGTTCTGCACGCTGGTGACATTCGGGAATACCGTGGTGTCGGTCTGGCTGAACAGAGTATTGCGCGTATCGCTGCGGTAAATCGTGAAGCGCGCCACGCCGTTGGGCTGGTACCACTCCGTGGAAAATTCACGCGAGAGGTCGTTCTCGGGCTTCAGGTTGGGATCGTTGTTGATCAGCGCGATGCCGTTGAACGTGCCCTGGAACAACTCGTTCACCGTGGGGAAGCGATAGGCACGTGCGCCGGACAGGCGAAGGGTTACCGTGTCACTGGCGTCGTACGCCAGCGAGGCCTTGGGCGAGGTATGTGATTCCTTTCGCTCTGGGTAGCCGACCGTGGCCGTCGACGTCGAGCGCGATCCGTCGAACGCACGCCACTGTTCGTAGCGCGCGCCCACGGTAAGCCGCCAGCGGTCGATCAGCTGCCACGCGTCTTGCAGATAGACCGCCTGCGTTTGCGTGCTGCCGCCGTTAGCGCTCGTCAGGGCACCCGCGTCACCGTTGCGCCAACTGGCAAGGTTGTACGTGGCGTTGTCGAGCGCATAGCCATCAAAGTGGTAGCCGAAGCTCACCGAATGCGTGTTGGCCTCGAGGCTGTCGGGCGTATGACTGGCGCGCAGGTCGAGCGTGCGCCAGCGGCTGCCGTCGCCAGCGGTGAGCAGCCCCGCGCCATTGTCGGTCACCGCATTGGCGACGCGGTCGCGGTTCCGGTCCATGTCGAAGTAAGACGCGTCGCCTTCGACGTTCCATCCGCTGTCACGATGGGTTCCCAGTGACACGCCGTACAGATAATTCCGGCTCTGCCGTGTGCTCGGGGCAAAGAAGTTGGCGGGCACGGTGTACTGCTGCCCGCCTATCGTCACCGGTCCGGACAACACGGGCTGGCCGTTCGTATCGCGCAGGAAGGACGCCGTGCGGTGCGACAGGTCCTGCTTCCAATAGCCCGCGGTGACCGCCGCGGTGAGTTCGGGCGTGATGTCATAGGTCAGGCGCGCGTGCGCTTCGTCCTGGCTACTAGCTTCCTGACCCTCGCTATTGATCCCGAGTACCTCTCGCGGCAGGCCGTTGGCGCCCGTGTCGCCGATGGCCCCGGTGACCGGATTGCGCGTGCCCGGCACGGTAGATTGATTCTGCGTGGCGTAGACCAGTGGCTGGCCGTTGGCCTGAAGATGCGATACCCCGATCAGGAAGGCGAAGCGACCATCGCGGTCGCCGAGGGTCGCCGTCTGCTGGCTGCCGCCGTAGTCGCGATCGACACCGTACGTGTGTACGTGCTGGGTGAATGCCTGCACATCCCCCGTGACCTCGAGCTTCTCCGGCATGCGCGTGGTCATCAGCACGGTCGCGCCGATGGCGTTCCCCGGGTAAAGCGCGGAGTAAGCGCCGTAGATCACATCGACGCGCGAAAGGTTCTCGGGGAAGGCCATCGACCATCGCGGCGGATTCGCCCAGTTGTTGCCTAGCAGGTTGGAAAGCAGCAGGCCATCGAGGTAGACCAGCCCGCGCGCACTCTGCTGGTTGCTGGTGCCGCGCACGGAGAAGGTGGCATTTTCGTCGCCGGTGAAGCGCTTGCGGATGCCGAAGGAAGGCAGGTACTTCAGCGCATCCTCGGCGTTGATCACGTTGAGATGGTCCAGCTGTTCGGCGGTGATCGTCTCGACGGCGGCGGGTAGGTCGGGATCCACCGGCGCGCCATGGCTGGCGGCTGAGACACGCACTTCACGCAGGGTGGTCGCGTGTTGCGGGTCATCGGGGCCGTCGGCGGCGTGGACAGGCAGGCAGGCCGCGCCAAGGGCGCAGGCGACGGCACGCGCAAGGGCGCGTCCATCCGTGGGGAACAGGGTCATGGCGATAAGTCCGTGGGTCGGTGGCGTACGGCGGGATCGGGTGCGATCAGGCGTGCGCGGCGACCGGCGGACCTCGTGGCGGTGCGTGCAGGATGGCCACCGGCACGTGCGCGCGCGTGGCCGGAAGGGCGGCGGCAACGTAGCCGGGCGAAGGGAGGACATGGCCGATGTGGAAAGCGGTACCCAGCGCGGGCATCTGTGCGAACAGCGTGCAGTAACCGCACGCCGCGCCGTCGCCGGGAGCATCCGTGTCATGGCCGGTCGTGGCGCCATGGTGGTCGGACGGCGAGGTTTCACACCACGCCCCGAGGTCCGGGAACACGAAGGCCGCCGATACGGTCCGCGAGACCGACGGCGCCAGCACGGTGAGCCAGACGGCGACCAGCGCCATCCATCCCAACCAGCGGTTTCGTGCCAGACCACGACGCACGTCGGCGTCCCCTATATTTCAACCCTGGACGTGGGTCCAGGGATGATGTCACGAAGTGGAGTGAACGGGATGCGACACGGTGTCACGTTCTTCAGGGGGTAGCGGCGGCACAGCGGCGGGAGTGACCAGGACGGGGGGCTCGCGCAGGCACATCACCAGTACGACGGCCAGCGTGCCGACCACGGCGGCGAGAAGAAATCCATCGAGTATCGACAAGGTGTAAGCCTGACCACGGACGGCACCGAGCAGGAGGCCCGCGCCGCGGGCTTCAGGTGCGCCGGTACCCTGGGTCGATGAACCAAAAATCTGCGTGTAAGCAAGGAGACGTTCGTTCGTCATCGGCTCGCCGGCGACGACGTGCTGGCCGATGAGGTTGGAGTGCAACTGTTCGGCCTTCCGCGTGAAGGTCACCAGCACGGAGGTTCCCAGTTGTCCGCCGAACAGGCGGGCCGTCTGGATGATCGCCCCGAAGGTGATGCCATCCGCCGGCCCGACATGGTGGCCGAAGAAGTAGATGACCGCCGTCAGTTCCAGCGTCTCCCCGATCGCTTGCAGCAGGAGGGCAAGACTGAAGTTCGATTCTGTCCATTCGGAGGTAATGCCCGTGGCCAGAAGAAAACCCGTGGCGGCGATGGCGAAACCCGTGCCGATCGCAAAGCGTGCATCCACGCGGTTGAGCAGCCACGCGACGGTCGGCGCGATGATCAACTGAGGCAGCGCCACCCATAAGGCCGCATTCCCCACTTCTTCCGGACGCAGGCCGCGCACCTGGATCAGGTAATTCGCGACCAGCGTGTTGCTGGCGGTGACCATGAAGCGTGTTGCCAGGACCAGCACGATCAGCAGGAACACATTGCGCCGCATGAGCAACCGGAAGTCCACGCTGGGTGTATCGAGTGTCGATTCATGGAGAAGAAACAGACCCATGCATATGACGCCCAGCGCGAGCAGGGTGACGATCAGCGTGGAGGAGAACCAGTCGAGGCGATCGCCCTGGTCGAGCGCAACGAAGATAAACGTGAACCCTGCCGCACCCGTGAGCATGCCGCGAAAGTCGCCGTTTCGCAGGTAGTCGCGATCGATGGGCAGTCGTCGTAACCCGAACCAATAGAGTAGGAAAAGAGGCACGGCCACGACGGTGTTCTGCCAGAAAATCCAATCCCAGGTCACGTGTTCCACGTACCAGCCTTCGAGCGTCGAGGCCAGGTTGAGGCCGAGCACGATGTTCATCGCGTACGCAGCCAGGCCCCATGGCCAGAGTCTCTTCGGTAGCGCGGTGAGGATGAAAGCGGCGGTCAGCGGAATGAACGTGCCGGACCCGAGCCCCGCCAGGCACTGGAGCACGAGCAGCGCGCGCAGATCCGGTGCGAACGGAACGAGGAACAACGCCACACCGTAGACGACGCAGCCGACCAGGAGCACGCGGCGCGGCGTGAATGCGCGGCCGAGGAAGATCGACAGCGGTCCGATCATCATCTGCGAGGCGGTGAACGCGGTGGGAATCCATGCCCCTTCGTCGAAGCCGGCACTGACGGCGCCGCGCACGTCGGCGAGACCGATCGACGTGAGTCGCGACGTCAGCGTGGTTGCCAGCGCACCGACCAGCACGGCGACGATACCCAGCCAGGGAAGGTTGGCGGGCGGCGCGGGCGCCGTTGTGGCTACGGGAGTGACCGTGTTCATGGCAACGTCGGCGTCGTGCTGCCGGGTTGTCTTGGCACCGTGTCGCCCTCTTTCCAACCACCGCCGAGGGCTTTGATCAGCGAGACCGCGACAAGCAGCCGTTGCTGGTCGTTCTCGATGACGGCGCGCTGGCTGCCCAGAGCCTGGCGCTCGGAATCGACCACTTCGAAGTAGCCGGCGAGGCCGCGGTCATAGCGCGAGCGCGAGAGTTTTGCCGCCGCTGTCGACGCGTCGACTGTCGCATCCAATGCGCTGCCACGCTCGCGTAGCCATGTGGTGTCTGCAAGGGCGTCCTGCACTTCCCGGAAAGCCGTGATGCCGGTCTGGCGCCATTTTGCTTCCGCGCCGCGATACGCCGCTTCAGCCGCTTCCAGGCGCGAGCGATTGCGCCCCCCCTCGAAGATCGGCAGATGCACCGACGGGCCGATCGACCAGATCTGGCTTTCGTTATCGGTGAGGTCGCCCAGGCGAGGACTGGCAAACCCGCCCGACGCGGTGAGGCTCACGGTAGGAAAGAACGCGGCCCTGGCCACGCCGATGCGCGCGCTGGCCGCTGCCAGGGCGCGCTCGTCGCTGGCGACATCGGGGCGGCGCTCGAGCAGCGTCGAGGGAAGACCGGCGGGCACATCGGGTACGTGGGGCGTCCACGGCGCAGGGGCCACGCTGAAGTCCGCGGCGTTACGCGCTTCGAGAACTGCCAGGGCGTGTTCGAGATTGTCACGGCGACGGCGAGCATCGGACAGGTCGGCGCGTGTCTGGCTGAGTTCGGCACGCGCACGCAACACGTCCAGGTCGCTGACCACGCCCGCCCGGGCGCGTCGGTCGGCAAGGCTGAGCTCGTCCTCGCGCAGGCCGACGGTGCGCGAAAGCACGTCGATCTCCCGATCGCTGCTACGCAGGGAAAGATAGGTCGACACGGTAGACGCCGCGAGGCTCAGGCGAACCTGCGCGATCGCGTCGGCACTCCCTTGTAGGTCAGCCCCGGCAGCCTCCACGCTCCGCCGCACCCGTCCCCACAGATCCACTTCGTAAGCGACATCGACCGGCGCCTCCCACACTGTGGTCTCGAGAACGGGAAACCGGTTGGTGATCGTTCCGGAGGTCCGGGCGCGCGAGTAGGCAGGATCGAAGCTCACATCGGGAAATTCATCTGCGCGGGCGACACCGAGCAGGGCGCGGCTCTGGTCGAAGCGTGCCAGGGCGCCGGCCAGATCCTGGTTGGCGGCAAGCGTCGCCGCCACATGCCGATTCAGTTCGTCGTCGCCGAAGAGGTTCCACCAGGCATCCGGCAGCGGCGCACTCACGGGGGGCGCCTGCTTCCAGGCAGCCGGCACCGGGGTATCCGGACGCTGGTAGTCGGGGCCCACGACGCACCCGCCAAGGCCGGCGACACACAGCGCCAGCACAAGTGCCCGGGAGATCATAGGCCGGTTCCGCCTTCCGGCACGCGGATCTTTACGATGGTCGACAAACCCGGTGCCAGCCGCTCGCGATAGCGCCGCAGGTCGTCGTCGGAGAACAGGATCTTCACCGGCACACGCTGGACCACCTTGGTGAAGTTGCCCGTGGCGTTATCTGGCGGCAGGAGCGCGAACTGCGAGCCCGACGCTGGCGAGAGGCTGTCCACGTGACCGATGAACGTCAGGTCGGGAAGGGCGTCGATGGTCATCCTGGCCTCGGTGCCCCGTTTCATGCCGTGAAGCTGGGTCTCCTTGAAGTTGGCCACCACCCAGACCTGATCGGAGACAATCGACAGCAGGGTCTGCCCGGCATTGACCCGCGCGCCCACCTCGACCGAGCGCCGGCCCACGTAGCCGCTGACCGGGGCGAGCACCTTGGTGTAGCCGTAGGCCAGGTTGGCGTCGTGTAGCGAGGCCTCCGCGGTGGCGACCTGTGCCCGCGCCGATTCACTTGCCGCCGTTGCGGCGACCTTGCGCGCCTCCGCGCTCGCCTTGTTTGCCCGCGCGGAGTCGGACGCCGCTTTGGCCGCGTCGTATTCCTGCCGGGATACGCCCCGGGGCGTTTCGTTGACCAGTTCGCTGGCACGCTTCAGGTCGAGGACGGYCTTCTCCACGCTGGCCTGGGCGGCCACGATCGAGGCGTTGGCCTCGACGATCTGAGCGTCGGCGCTCGCCACCTGGCCCTTGGCCCGGTCGATCTCGGCACGCGCCTGTTCCACCCGGACGTCGAAGTCGCGGGTGTCCAGTTCCAGCAGCACCTCGCCGGCCTTCACGTGCTGGTTGTCGTCCACATGCAGGCTCACGACGGTCCCGGTGACCCGCGGCGCAATGGGGTGGAGACGCCCGGTGACATAGGCATCCGTCGTGGTTTCGGTCCGGTCGAGCCAGAAGAAAATGACGATGACGAGCGTGCCGACCACCAGCAGGCCCCCGATGATYCGTAACGCGTGTTTCATTCCCGCCTGTCCTCCGTGGGCACGGCGCCACGCTGCCACCGCCCCGGTCAACTTGCTTGGCGAATCCTGCGGGTGCGGACACGACCCGTGTGAGTCCTCACGTTTTCCTTTCGCCCCGATGGCCATGCTACGGGGCCGCTTCCGAGGTCGCCGCCATGCCTGATGCCCGATACGATGCCGCCTCGCCGGTGCGCGAAGGTTCCCCCTTTCCGCGTGGCGCCACCTGGGACGGCAAGGGCACGAACTTCTCGCTGTTCACCGCTCATGGCACCCGTGTGGAAGTGTGCTTCTACGACGAGGGCGGCAACGAGACCGGGCGGATCGATCTGCCTGAATACACCGACGAGGTCTGGCACGGCTACGTCCCGGGCGTCGGGCCAGGCCAGCTGTATGGCTACCGTGTCCACGGTCCTTACGAGCCGGAAAACGGCCACCGCTTCAACCCCAACAAGCTCCTGCTCGATCCCTACGCTAAGCAGATCGTCGGCGACCTGACCTGGGCCGACGAACTCTACGGTTACACGGTCGGCCACGCCGACGGCGACCTGAGTTTCGATGAGCGCGACAGCGCGCCGTTCATGCCCAAGGCGATGGTGATCGACCCGTCGTACAAGTGGGTGGAGCACGGCAAGCCGTCGGTGCCGTGGACCCGCACGGCCATCTACGAAGCGCACGTGCGTGGATTCACCATGCGCCACCCCGATGTCCCCGAGCACCTGCGCGGTACCTTCGCCGGCATGGCCACGCCGGAGGTCATCGACTACATCCGCGGCTTGGGCGTGACCTCCGTCGAGCTGCTCCCCGTTCATGCCTATCTTGACGACCACTACCTGCAGGAAAAGAACCTGCGCAACTATTGGGGCTACAACAGCATCGGCTTCTTCGCGCTGAAGACGCGCTATATGTCCGGTGGCGATCCCCGCGAATTCAAGGACATGGTCGCCGCGTTCCATCGCGCCGGCCTCGAAGTGATCCTCGACGTGGTTTACAACCACACGGCCGAAGGCAACGAGATGGGTCCGACGCTGTCCTTCAAGGGCATCGACAACGCCAGCTATTACCGGCTGGCGGAAGACAAGCGGTACTACGTCAACGACACAGGCACCGGTAACACGGTGAACCTCAGCAACGCGCGCGTCCTGCAGCTGGTGAACGACTCGCTGCGCTACTGGGCCACCGAAATGAATGTCGACGGCTTTCGTTTCGATCTGGCCACGATCCTCGGCCGCGAACCCTACGGTTTCGACGAGAACGGTGGCTTCCTCGACTCCTGCACGCAGGATCCCGTGCTCAACCAGGTAAAGCTGATTGCCGAGCCGTGGGATTGCGGTCCCGGGGGCTATCAGGTTGGCGAGTTCCCGCCGGGCTGGGTGGAGTGGAACGACAAGTTTCGTGACACCGTGCGCGCTTTCTGGAAGGGTGAGGGCGGCAAGCTGGCAGAGTTCGCACGTCGCTTCACGGGCTCGGCGGACCTCTTCGACAAGCGTGGCCGCCGCCCGTACGCGTCGCTCAACTTCATCACCGCGCACGATGGCTTCACCCTGCGCGACCTGGTCAGCTACAACGAGAAGCACAACGAGGCGAACGGCGAAAACAACCAGGACGGCTCCAGCAACAATCATTCGTTCAACCACGGTGCCGAAGGCAACACGAAGGACGCCGGCATCCGCGCCATGCGCCAGCGGCAATCGCGCAACCTCCTGGCCACGTTGTTCCTCGCCCAGGGCACGCCGATGCTGCTGGCTGGCGATGAGCGCGGCAACACGCAACAGGGCAACAACAACGCCTACTGCCAGGACAACGAGATCAGCTGGATCGACTGGAGCGATGACCCGACCCAGGGTGGGCTCGCCACGGCGGTGCGCGAGCTGGTCGCCCTGCGCGACCGCTTCCCGATCCTGCGTCGGGGACGCTTCCTCGACGGTCGCTATGACGACGTGGCCGAGGTGCGCGATATCGTCTGGCTGAACCCCGGTGGTGGCGAGATGCAGCCGGCGCATTGGGATGATCCGCGTGCGCGCTCCATCGGCATCCTGCTCGACGGCCGCAGCCAGGCGTCAGGCGTCAGGGAGCGCGGCAACGACCAGACCGTGCTGATCCTGATCAACGCATTCGACGGCGGCGTGGAGTTCACCCTGCCCGAGGGCGCCTGGACGGTGGCCTTTTCCACCGATCTCGATCTGGCGACGGACACACAGGCGGAGGATGGCAAGCTGATCGCGCCACCGCGCAGCTTCGTGGTGCTTGCTGCGGGATAGCACCGCACGGGTCGCCGTTGACCCTGCGCGGCGTGCGTCCCTATATTGCGGAACCCGCCGCCAAGGACCGACCCCCATGCGCCTTCGTCCGCTCGTTGCGCTTATTTTCCTGGTCGGTTCCGGCAGCGCCGCGGCGGCCGACCTCGTCGTCTCCGCCGCCTCCAGCCTGACCGACGCCTTCCAGGTCGTCGGCAAGGCGTATGAGGCGAAACATCCGGGGACCCACGTCGTGCTCAATTTCGCGGCCTCCGATGTCCTGCTTCGCCAGATCGCCAGCGGCGCGCCGGCCGATGTCTTTGCCTCCGCGGACGAGACCGCCATGGACAAGGCCGTGGCCGCCAAGGCGGTCGACCCGGCCAGCCGCCAGGATTTCGCCAGCAATCGCCTGGTCCTGATCGTGCCGAAGGGAGGCAAGCTGAGGGTGACCTCGCCGGTCGACCTCAAGGCGGACACCGTGAAGCGCGTGGCCTATGGGGATCCCGCCTCGGTACCCRTGGGCCGCTACACCAAGGCGGCGCTCGAGCAGCAGGGCCTGTGGGATGTCATCTCGGCCAAGGGTGTGCTGGCGCAGAACGTTCGCCAGAGCCTCGACTATGTCGCCCGCGGTGAGGTCGATGCCGGATTCGTGTTCGCCACCGACGCGACCATCATGAAGGACAAGGTCGAGGTCGCCGCCACGGTGCCGACACCCAAGCCGATCACCTACCCGATCGCCGTGGTCGCCGACTCCAAGCAGGCGAAGGAAGCCGCTTCGTTCGAAGCCTTCGTCCAGTCGCCCGAAGGGCGCGGCATTCTCGCCGGGTTCGGCTTCCAGGCGCCCTGACGCCTCGTGGGCGCGATCTGGGTACCGCTCGCGCTCTCGCTCAAGGTCGCGCTGTGGGCGACCGCCATCAACCTCGTGCTCGGCGTCGCGGTGGCCTTCGGGCTGTCGCGGTGGCGATCGCGTGCGCGCGAGGTCGTCGATTCGATCCTGACCCTGCCTCTTGTCCTGCCGCCGACGGTGCTCGGCTATTACCTGCTTGTGCTATTGGGCCGGCGCGGCGTCTTCGGCGCCTGGCTGGACCGGCTCGGCATCGAACTGGTGTTTACCTGGCAAGGTGCGGTGATCGCCTCGACCCTGGTCGCCTTTCCGCTGGTGCAGAAGGCGGCTCGTGCGGCGTTCGAGGCCGTCGACCCGCAACTGGAGAGCGCCGCGCGCGTACTCGGGCTGCGCGAGGCCGCCGTGTTCTTCCGCGTCTCGTTGCCCCTCGCGGCCCGGGGCATCACGGCGGGCGCCTTGCTGGCGTTCGCCCGGGCACTCGGTGAATTCGGTGCCACGCTGATGATCGCCGGCAACCTGCCGGGCCGTACCCAGACCCTGTCGGTGGCGATCTACGCCGCGGTGCAGTCAGGCGACGACACCACGGCGGGCCTGATGGTCGCCGTGACCTCGGCGACCTGTGTTATCGCCTTGCTGCTAGCCGGCTGGCTGGCGCCAGATCACCTGCGGCGGTCGCGACCGTGAGCGTCGATATCGCGGTATGCAAGACGCTGCGCTCGGACGATCGTCACTTCGAGCTCGACGTGACGATCGTCTCGCAACACCGACGCGTCGTCCTGTTCGGTCCGTCGGGTTCCGGCAAGAGCCTGACCCTTCGCGCCGTGGCCGGCCTGCTCACGCCGGATTCGGGCCATGTACGCATCGACGGCCGCGTTCTCTACGACTCGGTTGCCCGGGTCGACCTGCCCACCCGGATGCGCGGCGTGGCCTACGTGTACCAGGACTACGCCCTTTTCCCACACCTCACGGTGGCCCAGAACATCGGGTTCGGACTGGACCGCGGTTGGCTGAACCCGCGACGCCGCCGGCGCGACGAGCGTGTTCATCACTGGATCGACAGCTTCGAACTCGGCAATGTCGCCGACAGCTACCCATCGCGTATCTCGGGTGGACAGCGGCAGCGTGTCGCCCTGGCGCGAGCTCTTGCAACCGAGCCAGGCATCGTCGTGCTCGACGAGCCGTTCGCGGCGCTCGATCCCGCGTTACGTGGCCGCATGCGCGCCGAACTGCTGGCCCTGCAGGCACGCCTCGATCTCCAGCTGATGGTGATTACCCATGACCCCGCCGATGTCGACGCCCTCGACGGTCACACGTTCGAAATCCGCGACGGCCGGGTGGTGCACGTGGGATGATGCCCGCCTTTCGTAAGTGACTACCCGGCGAGACAGGCGACCGCAGTGACGGCAGGGCATGACAAACAGGGCGGCAGGGTCTTCGCGACCCGCGCCATCAAGTACCTGCTCACCGCCGCCATCGTTGCTGGCGCGATCTTCCTGCTGCATCGCTATATCGCGCGGATGGCCTGGAACGACGTGCTTGCCGCCATCGAACGTATCCCACGTTGGCACGTCGGTGGCTCGATCCTGGCGACCCTGGTCAGCTGGGCCTGCCTGACAGCCTATGACGTGTTTGCCGTCGAGACCGTGGTTCCCGGCAAGGTGTCGATGCGGATGAAGATCTTCTCCGGCGTGACCACACATGCCGTCTGCAATGCGCTCGGCTTTCATGCGATCACCGGCACCGCCTTGCGCTATCGCATGCTTTCCACCCAGGGTGTCGGTGCACCCGATGTCGCACGTGTGGTCGGCCTGGTCGGCTTTGCGGTGGGTTTGGGATTCGCTGCCGTCACCGCCATCGCCATGATGCTGGAGCCGGCCATCGCCCATGGCTGGGGTCGGTGGCTCGGGCTGGCGTTGATCATCCTCTTTGTTCTCCTGCTTCGCTGGCTGGCCGGCAAGCACGACGAACTGAAGATCTGGAAATTCACCACGCCCGTGCCCTCGGTCCGTTCGGCCGGCGCGCAGATCGTCATCGGCGTAGTCGAAATGGTTGCCGCGATCACCGCGATGTACCTGTTGCTGCCGACCGACATCGCGGGAAACTTCCTCGACTTCGCGCCGATCTACGTCGGCGCCATCCTGGCCGGCATCGTCAGCAACACGCCCGGCGGTATTGGCGCCTTCGAGGCGATCACGCTTGCCGCCTTTCCGCAGGAGCAACGCGCGCAGGTGCTCGCCGCGTTGCTGGCCTACCGCGCGATCTATGGCCTGGGGCCCTTCGTGCTGGCGTCGCTCGCGCTTGGCGCCTATGAAGTGCGCCGGCGCACCAGGAAGGCCGCATGAAGTGCGTGCGTTGGGTCAGCCTCGCCGCTGCGGCCCTGCTGGCCGCGTGCGCCACGCCACACGCCCGTCGTACCGACGTGCTGTTCTGGAATCAACCGCAGCGTGAAGCGGCCTTCCGCGCGATGGAGACGCACTACGCCAGCAACGTCGTACGTCATGGCATCGCACACCCACTCCCTGCGGGCCTACCCATCCAGCCCCACTTCGTCGACGGCGATACGCTCGACACTTACATGGCGGCACATCACGTCGCCGGCATCATGGTCCTGCAGGACGGCCGCGTGCGCCTGGAACGCTACGGCCTCGGCGCCACACCGGAAACCCGCTGGACCTCATTCTCCGTGGCCAAGTCGTTCACCTCGACCCTGGTGGGCGCGGCGTTACGCGATGGCTCCCTTCACAGCCTCGACGACAAGGTCACCCGCTACATCCCCGAACTTGCCGCCGGCGCGTACCGCGACGTAACCGTGCGGCAGTTGCTGACGATGACGTCGGGGGTTCGCTGGAACGAGGATTACGTCGATCCCAGATCCGATGTCGCCATGATGTACGAAGGCGCGCGCCAACCCGGCGTGCCACTGCTCGTGTCCTACATGGCTGGGCTCCCGCGYGAGTTCGCACCGGGTGAGCGCTGGGTCTACAAGACCGGTGAGACCGACCTGATCGGCATCCTCGTCACCCGCGCCACCGGCAAGACACTGGCCGCGTATCTCTCCGAGAAAATCTGGAAGCCCTACGGCATGGCCTCGGATGCGCTCTGGCTGAAGGACGAGGTCGACGGTACCGAAGCGGGTGGCTCGGGCGTATCGGCAACGCTGGCGGACTACGCCCGCCTGGGGCAGTTCCTGCTCGACGGAGGGATCGCCGCCGGAAAGCCCGTGGTGGCGGAAGGCTGGATAGCCGACGCGACCCACAAGCACGCCGATTTCGGCGTGCCCGGCCGCGGCTACGGCTATCAGTGGTGGACGTACGATAACGGCGCCTTCGCGGGTATCGGTATCTTCGGGCAGCTGCTCTATGTCGATCCCGCCCGCCATCTGGTGATCGCGCAGTTGGCCGCATGGCCGGTGGCCACGAACGATGAACAGGCCAGGGCGCGCACCGCCTTCGTCGACGCCGTCATCGCCGGTCTCTACCGCTGAAAGTACGCCTCCGGGGGAATGGGCTTAAAATCCCTGGACCCTCCCCCGATACGTACGAAGGCCAGCCCCATGGCGCTTACCTGGAACGACCTCATCTGCACGCCGGACAAGGAAGCGATCGACGCGCTCGCCGACTCCTGGAACTGGCTCATCGGTGACGCCTTCACTCCGCTGCTTTTCACGGCACTCGGCGACATGTTTTTCGAAGCCGACGCCGGCGGCATATTCTGGCTGAACACAGGCACCGCTGAAGTCGAGCGCGTGGCGGACAACGTGCCCGAGTTCAACAACCTGCTTCGCGAAGAAGCTGCGGACGACTGGCTCCTTCCGGGACTCATCGAAGCCCTGCTCGAAGCAGGTAAGACCCGCGCGGAAGGCGAGTGCTACAGCTATGTCACGCTGCCGATCTTCGTGGAAGGCGAGTACACGGTCGAGAACCTGAATCCGGTCCCGGCGAAAGAACACTTCGAGCTCACCGGTTCCATCCTGCAACAGCTTGATGACCTGCCCGACGGCGCCAATGTCGATATCGAGGTCAAGCACTGAGACTCGTCAGTAGAGGAAATCATCCTCACGCTGGTGACGAAGCGCGACGATGGTGACCCGGTTGCCGGTGATGTCGAAGAGTGCGACGTAACCCGTCGCACCGAACGATACGACGAGTTCACGCAGAAAGGGGTTGTCGGGCGAGGCCTTGCGACACGTGAAAGGAAATGATTCGAGCAACGCAGAGGCGCGGACAATCGCATCGAGCGCTCGGTCGGCCAACGTCGCGTCGAGCTCGTCGATGAAGTCCATGAGCCGACGAAGGTCCGTTAGCGCGGCATCGGTGTAACGGACCTCGTAGCTCATTATTTGCCTTTCGCTTTTCGGGACCGGGCCAATCGTTCGGCGATCTCCTTATGTACATCGGCGGCGGCGTGATAGACGCCGGTGCGTGCCGCTTCGTCTCGTGAGGCAATGCCGCGAGCGATGAATTCGCTCTGCATCCTGCGGCGATCGATGGCTTCGGACATGGCAGTTTCAACAAACGACGAAAGGGTTTCGTCATTGCGAAGCACGCTCTCGGCCTGTTCGCGGAATGCCGGCTCTACGCGGATGGATGGGATGGTGGCGGACTTCATGACGCCTCTCCTGCATTGCATTTGCGATGCAGCATAGCGTCTGCCGGCGGGCACTGCCAGCCCGGCCAGCTTCGGGCGTTCAGGTGCCGCTACATCCCACTTATTCGACGCATGCAGCCGCGCGCGCTTCCAGCAAAGTGCGCTCACGGTCGTTACGCGTCATGGCGGCGGCACGCAGGAATGCCTCGCGTGCCGCTGCGTAGCGACCGAGTCGAAACAGCAGGTCGCCCTGAACGCTGGGCAGGAGGTGGTAGTCCTTCATCGAAGGTTCGTCCACCAGTGTTTCGACGATATCCAGCGCGACCTCGGGTCCTTCGGCCATCGATACCGCCACSGCCCGGTTGAGTTCGACGAYCGGCGAGGGCACGACCTCGACGAGTGCCGCGTAGAGCGCCGCAATGCGCGCCCAGTCGGTGTCCTCAGCGCGTGCCGCACGCGCGTGACAGGCGGTGATAGCGGCCTGAAGGGCGTAGGGCCCCTTCGCACCGTCCAGGCGCTCCGCCCGTTCAAGCGCCTTCAGTCCGAGGCCGATCAGCAAGCGATCCCAGCGACCGCGGTCCTGTTCCAGCAAGAGGATCGGTTCGCCGTCGGGACGCGTCCGTGCGCCGGCACGCGACGCGTGGATTTCCATCAGGGCGACCAGTCCGTGTACTTCGGCTTCGGCCGGCATCAGGCCGGCAAGGACGCGGCCCAGTCGCTGTGCCTCGGCGCACAGCGCCGGACGCATCCAGTCGCCGCCCGTCGTCGCCGCATAGCCTTCGTTGAATACGAGATAGACCACGCGAAGCACCGAGGCGAGGCGCTCCTTCAGCTCGTCCCCTCGGGGAACTTCGTAAGTCACCGATGCGTCGGCAAGGCTGCGCTTCGCGCGAACGATGCGCTGCGCGACGGTCGCTTCGGGAACCAGGAAGGCGCGTGCGATCTCGTCCGTGGTCAGGCCACCGAGCAGGCGCAGGGTGAGAGCGACCTGGGCCTCGATGGAGAGCACGGGATGGCAGGCCGTGAAGATCAGCCGCAGCATGTCATCGCCGATATCGTCGTCCAGGGCGTCGATCAGCGCGTCATCGGCCGATTCGAGCATGCCTTCCATGTCCTTGCCCAGGGCTTCCAGCTTGCGTCCGGCCATGCGTTCACGGCGAATGCGATCGATCGCGCGATGCTTTGCCGTCTGGGTCAGCCACGCACCCGGATTGTCGGGTACGCCGGCGGTGGGCCACTGCTCGAGGGCCACGACCAGGGCATCCTGGGCCAGTTCCTCGGCCAGCCCGACATCGCGAACCATCCGTGCGATGGTCGCGATCAATCGTGGCGATTCGATCTTCCAGATCGCGTCGATCGCGCGGTGAGCATCGCGGAGGGTCATGACGACGGATCAAACCACCCGTCGTCATGACGGGGCAAGCTGCGACGCCGCATCAGCTCAACGTGGCGAGCAGCTCCCGCATGGCATACAGCGGTCGGATTTCCAGGCGGGCGTCGTCGCCGTCGGGGAACGGATAGGTCTGCGTCCAGGCAATGACCTCGTCGAGTGAGGCCACGCGCAGTACCCAGAATCCTGCAACCATTTCCTTGATTTCGGCGAACGGCCCGTCCATCACGGTGGCATGTCCCTTGCTGAAACGAACCCGCTTCGCATGCCGGCTGGATGACAGGCCGAAGCCGGCGATGAGAAAACCAGCCTCGTGGCCGGCCTTGTTTGCTTCCATCATCTTACCGAGGACGTCCGGGCCCGGATCGAAGTCCGTTTCGCTACGCTCGTTGGCCTTGAGCATGACCATGTAGCGCGGCAGCTCCGAGTCGCCCTCGGCCGGGTCGCCGAAGCCGGACAGGCCGCCCGGGCAACCGAGGGGGCGTACTTCAACCTCGGCTGCGCCATGGGCGTCCTCGGCAGGCCACGCCGATACCCAGGCCACGGCCTGCTCCATCGAGTCGGCTTCGATGATGCTGAAACCAGCGACCAGCTCCTTCGTTTCGGCGAAGGGGCCGTCGACCATCACGGGTTTGCGGCCATCCGCGAAATGGATGCGCACCCCGTCGCGGCTGGGCTTGAGACCCTCTCCCGCGAGGAAGCGGCCATCCGCTGCAAGCGTGTCGAGATGCTCGGCCATGGCGTCGACCAGATCGCGGCTGGGTGACGCCCCGGCTTCGCTGTCGGTGTCGGCCTTACGTACGATCAGAAAGCGCATGGGCTGCTCCGCTCAAGGATTCGGATGTTTCTCGGCACCGTTGATCATCCAGCTGGTGCCGAACTTGTCGGTGAACATGCCGAAACGCTCGGCCCAGAACGTCTCGGCGATCGGCATATGAACGTTTCCGCCGGCGGACAAGGCGGCGAACACGCGGTCCGCGTCGGACGCCTGATCGAAGCCCAGGGCGATCGAGACACCATGCATCCCTGGGAACGGCATATGGGGCGGACAGTCCGAGGCCATCAACCACTGGTCACCGATCTGTAACCGGGCATGCATGACTTTCTCTTCGAAGTCTTTGGGCAAGGCGGGCTGCCCGGGCTGCGGCGGCATATCCTTGTATCGGCCCATCATGATGATCTTCGCGCCGAGCACCTTCGCATAAAACTCGAAGGCTTCCTCGCAGTTGCCGTTGAAACTGAGGTAGGGGGTAACGGTCATGGTGGTGTTCCTTCAGGAGGAGGGATCAGGACTTCGAGGCGACTTCCGCGTGCATGCGTTCCACCGTGGCGCGGGCTTCGGGTGTCAACGACTCTTCGCCGAAATCATCCATCTCGAACATGCGACGAATCTCAATCTCCGACTCGTCTCCTTCCATCGGGTTGGGGGCCCGTTTCATCCATTCGATGGCCTCGTCGAGTGAACGCGTCTGGATCAGCCAGTAACCGGCGACCAGTTCACGGGTCTCGGCAAAGGGGCCATCGGTGACATCCCGCCGGTCGCCGGCGAAGCGGATACGGGCGCCGTCGCTGCTCGGGCGCAGCCCATCGGCGGCGAGGAGCACGCCCGCCTTAACCAGTTCCTCGTTGAATTTGATCATCGCCGTCATCAATGCCTCGCTGGGCATCTCGCCGGCTTCCGACGCCTTCGTCGCCTTGAGGATCACCATGAAACGCATGTGCCTTCTCCGTTGCCATGGCCGGGTCGCTCCCGGCCTTCATGACTACGTCGATTGTGCCCTCAGGGAATCGACACGGGCGTACGATTATTTTCAGCGGCGTGTCGCCAGGACCGCGCCGGCGCCTCGAAACAGCAACGGACACCGTCCTCCTCGAAGGCGACCGTCGCTTCCCCGCCCGCCTGGCAGGCCAGTACCCGCTCGATAAAGCGAATCCCGAAGCCCCGGTGGGCAGGGATGACCACGGGCGGGCCACCGCTCTCCTTCCAGGTCATACGCAGGCGTTCGGATGCGGCGTCGAATTGCCAGCCCAGGTCCACCCGACCGGATGCGGTCGTCAGCGCCCCATATTTGGCCGCGTTGGTCAGCAACTCGTGTACGGCCATGGCAACGGCCACGGCGGTGGCCGAGGCGAGCATGAGGGGAGGGCCACCGATGGCGATGCGTGCGTTGCCCGGGTCGTGGGGAGCGATGGTGGCTTCCACGACACCGCGTAGCGCCACCTCCTCCCAGGCGTGGGTGACCAGCAGGTCGTGCGCCCCCGCCAGGGCCCGCAGCCGGCTCTCGAACGCAGCAAGGCATTCGGCCATCGGCCGGCCGCCGGTGAAGGTCTGCGTGGCCATGGCCTGGACCACGGCGAGCGTGTTCTTCACCCGGTGGCTCAGCTCGTTGACGAGGATCCGCTGCGCGCGTGCGGCATCGCGATGAGCCGTCACATCGATGCAGCTTCCCCAGTACCCGGCAAAGCGATCGTCCCGATAGAAGGGTTTGCCAGTGTCGAGGAGCCAGCGGTACTCGCCGTCGTATCGGCGAAGCCGGTATTCCATCGAGAACGGCTCACGTGCCTGGAAGGCGCCTCCATAGATGGACAGGCAACGTTGCAGGTCTTCAGGATGTACGCCTCCGGCCCATCCATCGCCCACTTCGTCGATCATCGGGCGGCCGGTGTACGTCAGCCAGGGCGTATTGAACCAGTCGCAGAGCTGGTCCGTACCCGCACGCCAGATCATGACGGGTGCAAAATCGGCGAGCTCGCGAAACTCGCCGTCGCTCGCGCTGAGGGCCCTCTCATAAGGACTCTTGGCCTCGTCGTACATCCCTTTTCCCCTTCGCTCGTCCCCGTGCAGGTCAACCATATCGCAAGTCGCAGGCGCGATGAATGTCTTTGGACCGAACGCGTGAGATCGATCACGGCGCGGCAAATTCGGGGGAATTTTCCGATTTCTTCTATTGCGCATAGGCTCATACGTATCGGACCCGGGCGTCCGTCTAAGTAGTCCTACTTAGTAACGCCCGCAAAACTCCCGAAGTCTGGCGCCGCCATGTCAGAATCCGGACGTCGCCGCGACAGGGGTCGCGCGCAACATCTCCTTGGGGACCAACGTCACACTGCCGGAACACCGCCTCGGGCGCGTGGCCGGCGTTGATGTATCCGCGGGCACGGCTTCGCGCCGTCACACGAATCAAAGGATCGGAAGGGAACATGGATCTGCTTCGTTTCATCGCGTCGTTACCCGTGCGCCTGCTGCGCGGCCTGCTCTGGCTGCTCGCGGGCGTCCTCCGGCCCATCTTCGGCAACATGTCCTGGTCCGCGCCCTCCTGGGTACCCGCGACCGGGCGAGCCGCTCGCCAGCATCCCCTGAAGTTCACGGGAACGATCGCCGGCGTGCTCATCGTCGCCGCAGCCGGGTGGTTCGGCTGGCACTGGTGGGAGAACCGACCCAAACCGGTCGAGCCGAACCGGATCACTTTCGAGGCGCCGGCGCCGGACATCAGCGACTACGACCGTGCCCCCGTGAGCGTTCATCCCCTCACGGTGACGTTCTCCGCCTCGGCGGCAAAGCTCGAGTCGCTGGGCAAGCCCGTCACCGACGGCATCGCCATGGACCCGAAGCTTGCCGGTCAGTGGAGCTGGGAAAGCGACCGTGTGCTGAAGTTCGTCCCGGCCGCCGACTGGCCCGTGGGACGGAAGATCGAGGTCCGTTTCGACAAAGCCAAGGTGTTCGCGCCACACGTGCTGCTGGCGGACGATCACTTCGACGTTGCCACGGCACCCTTCACGGCGCGCGTGGTCAACGGCGAGTTCTACCAGGATCCACAGGATCCGACCAAGAAGAAGACCATCGTCCAGTTGGGCTTCAACTACCCGGTGGACCCGGCGCAACTGGAGAAGCGCCTGGCGCTCGATCTGCGCAATCGTGACGAGAAGCGCGGCGCGGAACTCAAGTTCAGCGTCACCTACGACGAGCATCACCTCAACGCTTTCGTTCACTCGCAGCCCCTGCAGCTCCCACGCGACGATGGCTCGGTGGGTCTCAAGATGGACGATGGCGTGCGCAGCAGCCGTGGGGGCGATGGCACCGAAAAGGCTCTCGAGACCGCGGTACGCGTGCCCGGCCTGTACAGCCTTACGCTCGATGAGGTCTCAGCCACGCTGGTCGACAACGCACGCTTCGAGCCGGAACAGGTCGTGGTGATGAACTTCGGCGGTCCGGTCAGCGATGCCGAGCTGACCAAGCATCTCCGCGCCTGGGTCGTTCCGCAGGACAACAAGCGCAGCTGGTCGACAAGCACCATCAGCGACAGCGATCTTCGTTCCTTTACCCAGCTCAAGCCGGAAGTCGTACCTACCGAGAACGACTGGTCGGCCGCGCAGAGCTTCCGCTATCACGCGCAGCCGGGCCAGCGCATCTACGTGCGGGTCGAGAAGGGCATGACCTCGTTCGGCGGCTATGTCATGGCCAAGCCGCGGGTGGACATCCTCAGCGTGCCCGACTATCCGCGCCTGCTTCGCTTCATGGCGGACGGCTCCCTGCTTTCGCTGAGCGGTGACAAGCGCATCTCCGTCGTCTCCCGGAACATGCCGGGCATGCGCGTCGAGGTCGGCCGGGTTCTTCCCGATCAGCTGCAACACCTGGTGTCGCTCAATTCGGGCAGCTACACCAAGCCCGAGATGTATGGGTTCACGTCTGACCATATCGTCGATCGTTTCGTGAAGAAGGTTTCCTTTCCAGACGAAGGCGCGGGCAAGGCCCACTACGAAGGCTTCGACCTCGGCCAGTACCTTGCTGCCGGCAAGCGCGGTGTGTTCCTGCTCAAGCTGTCCGGTTACGACGAAAAGGCCGATCGGGAAGCACGCGATCGCCGGGTCAAGGCGGCACGCGAAGCGGCTGCCCGTGACGCGGGTGCCGATGCCGACGCCGCAGCGGCTGATGCAGCGAAAGACGATGACGATACCGACCGCGTGCCATACGACTGGCCGAAGGACGAACGCCTCGTCGTGATCACCGATCTTGGCGTGATTGCCAAGAAGTCGATGGACGGTAGCCAGGACATCTTCGTGCAGTCCATTCGCACGGGCTCACCGGTGTCGGGTGCATCCGTTGCGGTGATCGCGAAGAACGGCAGCACACTGTTCACCCAGAACACCGGGGCGGACGGCAAGGCGCACTTCGCTAACCTCAAGGGCTTCACCCAGGAGAAGGCCCCGGCCATGTATGTCGTACGCCAGGGGGAGGATCTCTCCTTCCTGCCCGTGACCTCGTACGACCGCACGCTCGATTTCTCCCGTTTCGACATCGGCGGCGAACCCAACGCGCACAGCCAGGGTCAGCTGTCCGGCTACCTGTTCTCCGATCGTGGCATCTATCGGCCGGGCGACCTTTTCCACATTGGCATGATCGTGCGCGCGAACAGCTGGACGCGCAGCGTCGCCGGCATGCCCCTGATCGCCGAGGTGGTCGATCCCCGCGGCACGACGGTACGCCAGCAGACCATCTCGATGGACGCCGCAGGTTTCGCCGAGCTCGACCACACCACGGCCGAGACCTCGCCGACCGGCAACTGGACCGTGAACCTATACATCGCCAAGGACGGCAAGCCGTACTCGCAGATCGGTAGTACCACGGTCCAGGTCAAGGAATTCCAGCCCGACCGCATGAAGGTGTCGGCGAAGCTCTCCACCGCGGTGACTGAGGGTTGGGTGAAGCCCGCGCAGCTGAAGGCGCTGGTCGACGTCCGGAATCTGTTCGGGACGCCCGCCGCGGACCGGCGCGTCGAGGGTTCGCTCACCTTGCGCCCGGCGTTCCCCTCTTTCCCCAGCTACAAGGACTATCACTTCTACGACGTGCGTCGTGCGAAGGAAGGCTTCGAGGAGAAGCTCGCCGACGCGAAGACCGACGACAAGGGGCACGCGGAGTTTGCACTGGACCTGTCCAAGTATGCCGACGCTACGTACCAGCTCTACTTCCTGGCCAAGGCCTATGAAGCCGAAGGCGGACGCAGCGTGGCCGCGGCCACGCAGGGCATGGTGTCGTCAAACGACTGGCTCGTCGGCTACAAGGCGGTCGACAACCTCGACTATGTGAGCCGAGACGCGAAACGCATCGTCAACCTGGTCGCTATCGACCCCACCGCGAAACGCATCGACTTAAAGGGCCTCAAGCAGGCGATCGTCGAAACGCGCTTCGTCTCCGTGCTGACCAAGCAGGACTCCGGGGTCTTCAAGTACGAGTCCAAAGCCCGTGAGACCACGGTATCGGAGACGCCACTGACCCTCCCGGCCGCGGGCCTCGACGTAACACTTCCAACGGACAAGCCGGGCAACTTCGCGCTGGTACTGAAGAACGCCGAAGGCAAGGAAATCAATCGTGTCGCCTGGTCGGTGGCTGGCGAAGGCAACGTGTCGCGTTCGCTTGAACGCAATGCCGAGCTCCAGCTGACGCTGTCGAAGAAGGACTACGCACCGGGCGAGGCGGTGGATATCGCCATCCGCGCGCCGTATGCCGGTAGCGGCCTGATCACCATCGAGCGCGACAAGGTCTACGCTCACGCCTGGTTCCATGCCGATTCGACCAGCACCGTCCAGCACATCACGGTGCCGGCGGACTTCGAAGGCAACGGATACATCACCGTGCAGTACGTGCGCGACCCCTCCTCGGACGAGATTTTCATGAGCCCGCTGTCGTTCGGCGTGGTCCCGTTCTCGGTGAACATGGATGCCAGGCGCAACGTGCTGGCCGTCGAGTCGCCGCAGCTGGTCAAGCCTGGCGATACCATCACCTTCCACGTGACCTCCACGACACCGACGCGCGCGGTTGTATTCGCCGTCGACGAGGGCATCCTGCAGGTGGCGCATTACAAGCTGGGCGATCCGCTGCAGTACTTCTTCCGCAAGCGCATGCTGGAAGTGTCCACGTCGCAGATCCTCGACCTGATCATCCCGGACTTCCAGAAGTTGATGACGATGGCCGCCCCCGGAGGCGATGCGGACGGTGCCATTGGGCGCCAACTCAATCCGTTCCGGCGAAAGCGGGACAAGCCGGTGGCGTACTGGTCCGGTATCGTCGACATCGACGGTTCGCGTGACCTCACGTACAAGGTTCCCGACTACTTCAATGGGAAGCTGCGTGTCATGGCGGTCAGCGYCTCGCCGGAGAAAATCGGTACCTTCGAGGGAGCGACCACGGTGCGTGGTGACTTCGTGCTCTCGCCCAATGTGCCGACGACGCTCGCGCCGGGTGACGAGGCAGAGATCAGTGTGGGTGTGGCCAACAACCTCACTGGCCTCGGTGGCAAGGAGGTGCCGGTCGCAGTGACCCTGAAGCTCGGCCCGCCCTTGCAGATCGTCGGCGATGCGACGAAGACACTGAGCCTCGGCGAGATGCGCGAAGGCGTGGCGATCTTCCGCGTGAGGGCCACCGACAAGCTGGGTTCGGGCAACATGACGTTCACTGCCGGTTTCAACGGTAAGTCCGCGAAGCAGAGTGTGGACCTGTCCGTACGCCCCGCGTCGCCCCTGCGGACGGACCTCGCCTTCGGTCGGGTCGACGCGCACGGACGCGCCGACGTGACATCGCTACGCGACATGCACGATGAATACGCCAAGCGTGACGCTTCGTTCTCGACCGTACCTGTGGTGCTGGCGCGCGGCCTCGCCACGTATCTCGTCGACTTCCCGCATTACTGCACCGAGCAGGTGATCAGTGCCGCGATGCCGGCCCTGATCCTCGGCAAGCGAACGGAGTTCGGCGACGTCAAGCCGGCGCGCATGTCGGGTGACGAGACCGCACCAGCGGATCCGGTCGCTGCCCTGTTCGACGTGCTTCGTGCCCGTCAGAACGGCCAGGGTGGCTTCGGACTGTGGACGGCGACGCCGGACACGCATGTGTTCGCGACGGACTACGCGGTTCATTACCTCATCGAAGCAGGCGACCACGGCGTGGCCGTGCCGGCGGATCTGCTGGCATCGGCGGACAACGCCCTCCGCCAGATCGCCGCCGATGACAGTGGCGACACGCTGGTGGAAATGCGCCAGCGCGCTTACGCGATCTACCTGCTGACACGCCAGGGCAATGTCACCACGAACGACCTCGCCTCGGTGCAGCGTCGCCTGGAAGAGGTCTACCCGAAGCAGTGGCACGACGATCTCGCCGCCGCGTGGCTGGCCGCGTCCTACCAGATGCTTCATCAGGACAAGCTGGCCAACGACCTGATGTCGCGCCCGCGCAAGCTGCTCTCGCGCAAGCCGGCGGATGAGACTTACGACTACAGCGATTACTACGACACACCCATCCGTGACGCGTCGGTCCTTTACCTGCTTGCCAAGCACTTCCCGGAGCAGGCGAAGACCCTGCCGCCGGAGACGATCGAGAACCTCGTACGCCCGCTGGCCAAGGGCCACTACAACACGCTTTCCTCCGGCATGATCATCATGGCGCTGGATGCGTGGGCCTCGCAGGCAGGCGGCGACGTGAGCAAGCTCTCGATCGGTTCGGTGGCGGCCAACGGCACGGTGACACCGATCGGCGTCGTGAAGGGGTCTTTGGTGGACGGCCACTGGTCGACCGGGGCGCAGCGCCTGCGTCTGGTCAATGACGCCGACGCGACGGCCTGGTATGGCGTCGCGCAGACAGGATTCGATCGCAAGCCGTCCACGGATACGCGCAAGGATGGCCTGGAGATTACCCGCACGTATACGGACACCAATGGCAAATCCGTTGACACGGTCAATACAGGCGACGAGATCGACGTGCACGTGAGGGTGCGCTCCACGACCGATCACGATGTGTTCGACGTCGCGATCGTCGACCTGCTGCCCGGTGGCTTCGAACCGGTGCTGGACACCGCGCCACCTGCCGATGCTGCGGAGGCGGCACCGTCTTCGGACGAGGCAACGTCGGACGCATCGGGCAACGGCGATGCCGATAGCGATGCCGAAGGCAATGGTGGCACGGCCGATGGCGCCGACGACAACACACCTGCCTGGCATTCACCTATCGGCAACCCCGAGTCCACCTGGAAGCCCGAGTACGCGGATGTCCGCGAGGATCGCGTGGTGGTCTACGGCTCGGCCAGTACCGACGTGCAGGAGTTCATCTACCGCATCAAGGCGACCAACGCCGGTAAGTTCGTGATTCCGCCTGCACTGATCGAATCGCTCTACGACCGCGGCGTCCAGGCACGCGCCCCGGGCGGCGGCGCGATAACCGTCCAACGTAAACCGTAACGGGCCGACACGAAACCAAAGGCGTTTCCGTCGCACCGATGAACAGTCTTCACCGCTTCCGTCGCATCAAATGGCACAACGCCCTTGTGGCGTTGCTGCTGTTTGCCGCTTTACCCGTGGTGCTCAGATGCTGGCCACACGAACCGTTGCGCGCCTGGTTTCCCTCGTCCACGGCGGTCTACGACGCAGACGGCCGGCTACTTCGTCTTACCCTCGCCAGCGACGATCGTTACCGACTCTGGGTCCCGCTCGAAGACATGTCACCCGCCTTCGTCGATGGCGTGCTGCTGCATGAGGATCGTTGRTTCCGTTGGCATCCTGGCGTGAGTGCGTGGGGTCTCGTGCGCGGTGCCTGGGTGACGTATGCCAGGCATGGCAGTCGGCAGGGGGGCTCCACGATCACCATGCAGCTTGCCCGGCTGATCTGGCATCTCGACACGCGGAGTCCTCGAGGCAAACTGGTGCAGGCGATGCGCGCCGTCCAGCTGGAGRCCCGCTATTCCAAACACGATATCCTCGAGGCCTACCTCAACGCCGCCCCCTATGGACGCAACGTGGAAGGCGTGGGCGCGGCCAGCCTTGCGTACTTCGGCAAGGCTCCGGCAAGACTAAGCCTGCCGGAAGCGTTGACGCTGGCGGTGATTCCGCAGGATCCGTCCCGGGGACTTCCGGGTGATGTCAACGGCAGCGCCGTCATCGGGATTGCGCTGAAGGCATCGCGCGATCGTCTCTTTAGCCGCTGGATCACGAAGCACCCAGCCGATGCCAACGCCGCACCTCTGTTCGACCTGCCGTTACGGCTACGCCCGCTATCGCGCCTGCCTTTCGAGGCACCGCACTTCGTCGAGCAGGTACTCGCCGAGCGCCGTCTCGATGGCGACGACGACATGCGGATCACGACCACGCTCGATCTCGGGCTGCAACACAGTCTGGAGCGACAGGTTCGCCAGTACGTGCAGCGCAGTGGCGACCGCGGCATCCGCAATGCCGCGGCGATCCTGATCGACACGCGCGACATGGGCGTCAAGGCGATGGTCGGTTCGGCCGACTACTTCGACTCGTCCATATTCGGGCAGGTGAACGGCACGCAGGCGAAGCGTTCGCCGGGGTCGACATTGAAGCCCTTCATCTACGCCCTTGGCTTCGACCAGGGCCTTCTTCATCCCGAAACCGTTCTTCGCGACGTGCCATCGGCGTTCGGTCCGTACACGCCGGAGAATTTCGACGGTCACTTCCTCGGCCCTGTGACGGCGACGCAGGCCCTGGTCCGTAGTCGCAACATTCCCGCGGTGCAGATCGCTGCCAGGCTCGCTAACCCGAATCTGTACCAGTTCCTGCACGACGCCGGCGTCTCACGCATGGCCAGCGAGAAACATTACGGACTGGCCCTCGTCCTCGGCGGTGGGGAAGTCACCATGCAGGAGCTCGGTGGCCTGTACGCCATGCTTGCCGACCGCGGCGAACTGCGCCCGCTGCGTACGCTTGCAGCCCAGCCGCGCACGAAGGGCACGAGGATGCTCAGCGAAGAAGCGAGTTTCATGGTCATGGACATGTTGCGCCAGAATCCGCGGCCGGATGACGCGGTGGCGGCCCAGCCTTCCCGGTTGCCGCTTTACTGGAAGACCGGCACGTCGTGGAGTTTCCGGGATGCATGGACAGCCGGTAGCTTCGGTCCTTACGTCCTGGTGGTCTGGATAGGCAATTTCGACGGCAGCGGCAACCCGGCTTTCGTCGGCGTGGATGCCGCCGCGCCGCTGTTCTTCCGTATCGCGGATGCCCTGCGTGCCGAACGGCCGGGGCTGGCGGAACCGATCCGACGGAATCCGCCCAACCTCCGCCGCGTGCCGATTTGCCTGGCTAGCGGCGAACTTCCGAATGCATGGTGCCCCCAGGTGGGCAGTACCTGGTTCATTCCAGGCAAGTCGCCGATCCGCGTGAGCAACATCCATCGTCCCGTGGTGGTGGACAAGGACAGCGGGAAACCGGCCTGTCCACCCTACGATCCCGAACGTACGCGGACGGAGGTGTACGAGTACTGGCCGTCCGACCTGGCGCGCGTCTTCGCGCAGGCGGGCATGGCACGCCGCACGCCGCCACCGTTGCCGGATTGCCAGGGCGGTGGTCAGCTGGCCGGCGATCCGCCGAAGATCACGTCCCCGCTGAAGGGCAGTACCTATCAGATTCGCGTTTCCCGCCTGGGCAGCGAACGCATTACTTTCGCTGCGACGACGGATGCCAGCTCCCGGGCGCTCTACTGGTTTGCCGACGACGCTTACCTGGGGAGCGTGGCGAGCGGTCAGCCGCTTATGTGGGCGCCCGAACGCACAGGACGTTTCCTCATTCGCGTCGTTGACGACCACGGGCGCACGGATTCACGTGATCTGACGATCGGCGCCGTCGAATAAACCAGATTCGTCAAAACCGCGATTTGTAGGAGCCGATTTATCGGCGATAACCAGCAATCCGTACGCGAAATCGGCATCTCACTTACAGCTCTTCCCCGCAGGTGTCGATAACAATGATCGAACACCGTCATCGGGCAGGCAACGATCATGCGCATCGACATCGTCACGCGTCTTCGCACGCTCTTCGGACATTCGCGAACCGATATGCGCGGAAAGATCGCTGCGATCGATCGCACCCAGGCCGTGATTGAGTTCGCGCTCGACGGCACCATCCTCGATGCGAACGCCAACTTCCTGGCAGCCCTCGGCTATGCGCGCGAGGACATCATCGGCAGGCATCACCGCATGTTCGTCGATCCATCGGAAGCAGGGAGCGCGGCCTACGCCGATTTCTGGGCCCGCCTCGGCAAGGGGGAGCCCGACGTCGGTCTCTATCGGCGGTTCGGGGCGAACGGGCGCGAGGTCTGGATTCAGGCGAGCTATAACCCGGTGCTCGATGGTCGCGGACGTCCGGTCAAGGTCGTGAAGTTCGCCACCGACGTGACCGAGCAGCGGCTGCGTGCCGCCGACATGGAAGGACGCCTCGCTGCCATCGACAAAGCCCAGGCCGTTATCAGTTTCAGTCTCGACGGCATCATCCTCGACGCCAACGACAACTTCCTTGCCACCATGGGCTACACGCGTGACGAAGTGATCGGCCAGCACCACCGGATGTTCGTCGATCGCGTGGACCGCGAAGGCGCCGAGTACCGGGCGTTCTGGGAGAAGCTCGGACGCGGCGAATACGATTCGTCGCTGTATCGCCGCGTCGATAGGCAAGGCCGCGAAGTGTGGATCCAGGGTAGCTACAACCCGATCCTCGACATGGCCGGGCGGCCGTTCAAGGTGGTGAAGTACGCCACCGACGTGTCGGCGCAGACGCGCGCCACGCGCGCACTTCATGCCTCTCTCACGGAGTTGGCCGACACCGTGCCAGCCATCGCCGAGCAAGCACGCGTGACGAATGCGCTGGCCAACGACGCAAGTCGTTCTGCCGCCGATGGCGGCGCCATGGTCGAAGCGGTCATCGCTACCATGGCGGCCATACAGGGCGGTGCACAGGACATCGCGGAGATCGTCAGCCTGATCGATTCGATCGCGTTCCAGACGAATATCCTGGCCCTGAACGCCGCCATCGAGGCGGCGCGCTCCGGAACCCATGGGAAGGGTTTCGCCGTCGTGGCCCAGGAGGTGCGCATGCTCTCGCAACGCAGTGCTGCGTCCGCTCGGGAGATCCGCAGCCTGATCGAGAGCACGCTCGACCGCGTCCGCGAAGGCAGTGAGCGAAGCGGGGAGGCCGGGGCGGCCATGGGTGACATCCTGACTGCGGTCAGCGCGTTGCTCGACCGCGTGTCGGACGTGGCGCGGGCAACGAACACGCAGGCCCACGGTATCGACTCGGTTCGGCGCGCCGTGGCCGAACTGGCGTAACGTAGGGGCTCCCCGACGAGGAGCTCACGCCATGAACAGCACGATCGTTCCCTGCCTGCGATACCGGGACGCCCTGGAGGCTATCGATTTCCTCTGCTCCGCGTTCGGTTTCGAAAAACATGCCGTGTACGTCAACGCGGAGCATCAGCACATCGTCGATCATGCTCAGCTGACCTTCGGCGGCGGCATGATCATGCTCGGCTCGGCCCGCGACGACACGCCTTTCAGCCAGCACATGGTTCAGCCCGATGAAGTCGGCGGCCGCGAAACGCAGTGTCCCTGCGTCTTCGTGAGCGACGTGCGGGCGCACTATGAGACCGCCAGGTCCCGCGGTGCGCGTATCGTCGACGACTACGAAGAGAAGGAATACGGCGGCGCCGGTTACTCCGCCCGCGATCCCGAGGGTCACCTGTGGTACTTCGGCAGCTACGACCCGTGGGCTCCGCTGCCTGGTTAACCCCAGCGGCGGCCGTGTTCCACCATGTACAGGCGGATTTCATCTTCGGCGATATCCGCCAACGCGCGCAGGCCTTCTTTCTGCGAGGCGTCGAGCCGTCGCGGCATGCGGTCGACAACGCACAGGGTCCCCAGGGCATGGCCGTCCGGACCCCGCAGGGGGCAACCCGCGTAGAAGCGGATGTGCGGCTCACCGGCAAGCAGCGGGCTCGCGTTGAAGCGCGCGTCCTGCCGCGTATCTTCGACGGTGACCATGTCCTCGCCGAGAATGGCGTGGCTGCAGAACGCCAGGGCGCGAGGTGTTTCCCGCAGTTTCGTTCCCTGCGTCGACTTGAACCACTGACGCTTCGCGGTGAGCAGCGAAATAAACGAGACCGGGGTGCCTGCGATCAATAAGGCCAGCCGCGTGATGCGATCGAATGCCGGATCGGCGGGCGTGTCCAGCAAGCCCGTACGGCCGACCATACGTAGTCGTGCGGCTTCGTCGTGCGGTACCGGATAGTTCGGAGAGCGCTCGGCTCGTAACTCCTGCGGCATGCATTGGAGGGAGTCCGCGGACATTGCCGTGCGTTCCTCGAGCAGCGCGATGACCGCGCTCTGGCGCATACGGCGATGGCCGCCGGGCGTCTTCCAGGATTCGAGCGCGCCGCTTTCGATCCACTTCTGTGCGGTGCTTACGGAGATGCCAAGCAGGCGCGCGGCGTCGCGCGTGGTGAGGGTGGGATCGTCAATCGGGGAGCGGGAGGAAGACATGAGCAAGGCGGTTATATGCGTAAGGATTAACAGATCGACGCTAACACAGGCCAATGCTTGTCACGCTTGGCAACGCTCGCGTGTTTCGGTGGTCAACGTCGGAAAATACACGCGGCGACGCGGCAATGACGCATGGTGAACAGGCCAGCGCGATGAGGTTGCATCCATCATGAAGGCAGTCGCCGATCGCGATAGCCACTCTCAACGACTTTGCCGTTTTCGCGCATTTTCTTGCGGACTCACCCCGTGCCGACACATCGCATACGGGTCGGATACATGTCGAGGCATCCAATGCCTGGCATCTGCCTTTTCGTATAAGGAACCGATCCCATGGATGCCACCGTAAAACAGGAAGCGAAGGCCGCCCACCCGAAGGCGGCCATAGTCACCACGTGTATCCTCGCCGCCCTCGCCGGGCTGATGTTCGGCCTTGATATCGGTGTGATCTCGGGCGCGACCCAGTTCATCCAGTCCGACTTCAAGGTGTCGGACAGCATGGTGGAGTGGATCGTCAGTTCGATGATGTTGGGCGCGTGCGTCGGCGCGCTGGCCGCGGGTTGGATGTCCGCCACACTGGGCCGTAAGCGCTCACTGATGTTCGCTGGCGTGGTGTTCATCGGTGGCTCGCTGTTCTGTGCGGTCGCCGGGTCGCCAACGATTCTCATCGTGGCGCGCTGCGTACTGGGCGTGGCTATCGGCGTGGCGACGTTTACCGCGCCGTTGTACCTTGCCGAAGTGGCTCCGGAGAAAATTCGCGGTGCCATGATCTCCACCTATCAGCTGATGATCACCACGGGCATCCTTCTCGCCTTTCTCTCGGACACGGCCTTCAGCTCGACCGGTAACTGGCGCTGGATGCTCGGCATCATCGCCGCTCCGGGCGTACTTTTCCTGATCGGTCTGTTCTTCCTTCCCGATAGTCCGCGCTGGTTGCTCATGCGTGGCCGTCGCGAGGAAGCCCAGGTGGTGCTTGCGAAGCTGCGCGGCGACGAGGCGGTGGTAAAGCAGGAAATCGCCGCCATCGACGAACAGCTGAAGACCAAGCAGCACGGCTGGAGCATGTTCCGGGACAACGGCAACTTCCGTCGCTCGGTGGGCCTCGGCGTGCTGCTGCAGGCCATGCAGCAATTTACCGGCATGAACGTCGTGATGTACTACGCGCCGCGCATCTTCAAGGACATGGGTTACGACACCCACGCCCAGATGTGGTTCACCGCGGCGGTCGGCCTGACGAACGTGCTGGCAACCCTGATCGCCTTCGGTCTCGTCGATCGCCTGGGCCGCAAGCCAATCCTGTACGCCGGGTTCACCATCATGGCGATCGGCCTCGGTGTCGTCGGCACGATGATGGGACTCGGTATCCACTCGCGCGGCGAGCAGTTCTTTACGGTCGGCATGCTGCTGCTCTTCATCGTCGGCTTCGCGATGTCGGCCGGTCCGTTGATCTGGACACTGTGTTCGGAGGTTCAGCCACTTAAGGGGCGCGATTTCGGTATCGCTGCCTCCACGTTTACGAACTGGGCTACCAACTGGGTGGTGGGCGTGACCTTCCTCAGTCTGCTCAGCGGCATCGGCAATGCGCAGACCTTCTGGCTCTATGGCGGACTCAACGCGCTGTTCATCGTTTTCACTTTCTTGCTGGTGCCGGAGACGAAGGGCGTGACGCTGGAGCAGATCGAGAGCAACCTGATGAGCGGCAAACCGCTGCGCAGGATCGGTCGGTAAACCTGGGGCCTATCTCGGGATGCCGAGCCGGGCTGCGGATCGTCGCAGGTTGGCACGGTCCATCCCGAGCTCTCGCGCCGTGGCGGCCCAGTTATTGTCGTTCCGACGGAGACTGYGTTCGATGACCGAGCGCTCGTAGCGATCGAGATCGGCGCGGAGTGACAGGCCGGTGATCTGATCGGTGCTCTCGGGTACCGCGACYGGCACAGTCTTCGCTACGGGCAAGTCGAGGTCGGACGCCGACAACGTCAGCGCACGTGCCTTGCTCCCTTGCCGCGACAGCGCCTTCAGTGCGCTACGGCCGATGGTGTGTTCGAGCTCACGCACGTTTCCCGGCCACGTCCAGGCGAGCAGGGCGGCTTGCGCGTCACTGGCCAGCCGGAGGCCTGCCAGACCGAGTCGGCCTCGATTCTCTTCGAGAAACGTACCGGCCAGAAGCAACACGTCGTTACCACGCTCCCGCAACGCTGGCACACGTAGTGGATAGACGCTGATGCGGTGGTAGAAATCCGCACGGCAGCGGCCGGCCCGCACTTCATCGGCAAGATCGCGGTTGCTTGCGGCAATGATTCGTACGTTTACCCGGTGCTCGCGATCGGACCCGACCCGCTGCAGCTGGCCGCTCTGCATCACGCGAAGCAGCGTGGCCTGCGCCGCGAGGGAGAGGTCGGCGACTTCGTCGAGAAACAACGTGCCGTGGTCGGCGAGCTCGAACTTGCCGCGGCGGTCGGTCGTTGCGCCGGAGAAGGCACCGCGCACGTGCCCGAACAACTCGCTCTCCACCAGATGCTCGGGAAGCGCAGCGCAGTTGACCGCTATCAGCGGCCGGTCGGCGCGCGGCGAGGCCGCATGGATGGCCTGGGCCACCAGTTCCTTGCCGACGCCCGTCTCGCCGCGGATCAGTACGGTGAGGTCGCTGCCGGCGACGGTGGCGATGTCGTCGACCAGCCGCCGAAAGGCGGGGCTGCGGCCAGCAAGCGCGCGGCCGGGCACTTGCCCGGCCGCCAGGCGGAAACCTTCGGCGCGGGCACGCTCGTGCTCGGCGGAGCGCTGCAGGCCGCGCATCCGCTCGGCCACCGAAACCGTGGCAGCGGCAAGGCTGGCAAAGGCGCGCACGGTAGTGAGGTCGGACGGTCCGAAGCGACCTGCCTCCAGCGCATCGAGGGTCACCAGACCCCAGGGCTTGCCGTCGATCACCAGGGGGCAGCCCATGCAGTCATGCACGTCGAGCGGCAGATGAGCCTCCACCAGGCCGTCGTAAGGATCGGGCAGGGCGCTATCGGGCGGGAACAGGGTCGGCCCTTCCTGCGCGAGCAAGGCGGCGAACCGGGGATGGTCCGCCACGACGAAGCGACGGCCGAGCGTGTCCTCGGTGAGTCCGTCGACCGCCAGGGGTACGAGCTCGCGACCCTCGAGACGGAGCAGGGCGCTGGCGTCGCAAGGCACGAGTAAGCGCAAGGTATCGAGAAGTCGCCGGTAGCGCTCGGCCTCGGGAATCTCCCTGGAGAGATCGTCGACCAGCGGCAGCAGGGCATCGAGTTCAGGACGTGCTGCAGTCATATCGACCTCGTAAGGGTCGAAGTGACCCGGTCTCGGAGCGGGTCACTTCGACCCTTCGCTATTCTAACTCTATGAACTTTAAACAATGTCAGAACTGGCATGGGATGTGAATAAAGAGGACATACCCAAAACCAGAGGCAGTCCCATGATTTCCGCCGAACACCGCGCCATCGTCCGCTCCACCGTGCCCCTGCTCGAGCAGGGTGGTGAGGCGCTCACGACGCACTTCTATCGCATCCTCCTCGACGAGCATCCGGAGGTGCGTCCCTTCTTCAACCAGGCCAACCAGGCCACAGGCGAGCAGCCGCGCGCGCTGGCCAACGGCGTGCTGATGTACGCACGGCACATCGACAAGCTCGAAGCCCTCGGCGACCTCGTCGGCGCGATCATCAGCAAGCACGTATCGCTGAGGATTCGCCGCGAGCACTATCCGGTCGTCGGTGCTTCCTTGCTGCGTGCCATCCGCGAGGTATTGGGTGCCGACATCGCCACGGACGCGGTGCTCGAGGCCTGGGGCGTCGCCTACCAGCAGCTGGCCGATATCCTCGGCGATGCCGAAGAAGTCATCTATGACCGCGTGGCGTCGACCCCGGGTGGCTGGCGCGACGGGCGGACCTTCGTCGTCGCGCACAAGGTGCAGGAGAGCGACGAAATCACCTCGTTCCACTTCGTTCCGGAAGACGGCGGCGCTGTCATCGCTCATGCGCCGGGCCAGTACATCGGCCTGCGCGTCCTCGTGGGCAACCAGGATGCGCGCCGTAACTACTCGTTGTCGGCCGCGTCGAATGAAAAGGGCTACCGGATAAGCGTCAAGCGGGTAACCGGCGGCCTGGTGTCCAACCACCTGCATGACCACATCCAGGTAGGCGACACGGTTGAACTCTTTCCGCCCTCGGGCCACTTCGTGCTCGAGCATAACGACCGCGCACTCGTGCTCATCAGCGGTGGTGTCGGCATCACGCCGACGTTGGCCATGCTGCAGGCCGCGCTGGCGACGGAACGCCCGATTCACTTCATCCATTCGGCGCGTCATGGCGGCGTGCATGCCTTTCGAGATGTCATCGACAACCTCGCGGCGGAGCATCCCAAGCTTCGCCGGTACTACTGCTACGAGGCGCCGCGCAAGGGTGACGCCGAACCCGACGCGACCGGTTTCCTCGACAAGGACCTTCTCGCTGCGTGGCTGCCGGCCATCGACACGATGGACGCCTACTACCTGGGGCCGAAGCCTTTCATGAAGGCCGTGCGGCGGGCACTGCGCGACCTGGGCGTGCCTGATGCCCGGGCGAAGTACGAGTTCTTCGGGCCGGCCTCATCGCTCGACTGACGCTTACCACGTGAGTGCCGCCACGTCTTGAGAACGATCCCCAAACGGACGCGGTGGCGCCCTCACTCAACGTAAGAAAACCTTACTTTTGAGTAATCTTCCATATGGATCGAAGGGTAACTCCTACAAACTTCTACTGGCGCTCGCGTTGGTCGAGCTCGGCTGCGTGATGCGCGGGGATGACCCCGTGTCTCCCTGACGCCGGCGGCCGCTTCGGCCGTCGATCAACACAAAAAACAGTAAAAGGTTAATTGGATGAACCTCAAGGCAACACTTTCCGCCCTGCTCTTCGCGGGTCTGGCCGCACCGTCGGCCTTCGCCGCTTCGGACGGTACGATCACCTTCGACGGTGAGATCACCAACGTCTCCTGCAGTGTCAGTGGTGAGGGCGGCGTCGGTCCGGACTTCACCGTCTCCCTGGCCGGCGTAGACGGTTCGAAGTTCACGGGCATCGGCACGCGTGTCGGCGAGACCGGTTTCCGTATCTATGTCGGCAAGACCGGTGAAACAACCTGCACCGATACCACCAAGGTGTGGGCCTCGTTCGATCCGGACAGCACGCTGACCGACATCAACACGGGCATGGTGAAAGTCACCAGTGGTACGGCGACGGGCGTGCAGTTCCGCCTCCTTAACGAAAACCTGGCACCCATCGACATCTGGGGCGACCAGCAGGTCGTGAAGAAGGTCGTCGACAACAATCAGGCGATTCTCGCCCACGTCGTGGCCTTCGAGCAGATCGCCGCATCGGTCGGCCCGGGTAAGGCGGGTGGTTCGGTGAAGTACACGATCCGCTTCGAACCGTAAGCAAGACGTCGGTCGCCGTGCTCGATTGGCGACCGACCTGCCCAGAGAACGTCATGAAAAAACACTTCCATCACCGCTCGCGGTGGCTTTGCCTTGCCCTGGTGTTACTCGGTGTCGCCGTGAACAGCGCGCCGGCCGTGGCCAGCGTGGTCATGAGTGGCACCCGTTTCGTTTCAATTTTCAGCTCACCGTGAAAGAGTGCAAGGAGCCCGCCGGACAGATCGCGCAGTTCATCTTCGGTACGCCAGCGGACGCCGACACCAACGCGCCGCAGCTCTTCCGGATGCTCGGCAGCGCACCGGCGCACGTCGGCCTGGAAATCGCCGACGAAACAAAGCGCACGATCGAGCCCGGGAAGCCCTACCAGGCGAACGCGCTGGCCACTGGCGAGGATTTCGACTTCTACGTGCGCCTGCGTGAGTCGCGCTACAGCGTGGGCGGTGGCGCGTTCACTCGCCCGGTCACGATTCGCGTCGACTTCCTGTGAGGTCAGTAGTCGACGACGAGCGTATGGAATGGCTTTCCCAGCTGGACGCCATCGGCGTCGTAACCCGATACGGTTTTCCCGTCCACAGTGACCTTCCGCGGCTTCATCCGATCTGGCCAGAACACGCGTACGGGCGTCCCCGGTCGGATGCCGTTATCGAGGGTGATGGTCAGTCGTTCGCCGTCGCGTCTCGCCGTCATGCTCAACGACCCATAAGCCACCGGCAGCTTTGTCACCGACAATCCCTTCCCGGCAACCCACGAAGGCGGTACCCCCGGCAACAGGTAAAGCCCATCATCCGCCTCCCGCATCAACATCCCGAAGATCGTTCGCGCATACTCCGAGCCGATCCAGGTATGCGGCATGTCTCCGAGGTACCCTGGGTGCCGCGGCCGTGAATGAACCACCTCCGCCCACATGTTCCACTCTGGCGGGCGGCGGTCGCGGACGATGTCAGCAAGTAGCTCGGCGGCGTCCTTCGGGCGATCGAGGTAAACATAGGTGAGCACGTTACGCAGCTCATACGGCGTATAGGCGAACAATTCCCCTGGCGCCTCACGCTTGCGCACATCGGCAAGATAGCGATCGAAGGTGCGACGTAGCGCCTCAGCCGGCAGTACGTCCATCTGTCCCGCCGGATCGAGCGCAATGGACACGCCCGTCGGATCGCCGTCGCCCAGGTCCGCCGCTGCGGGAATTGTATCGATGCCCTTCCACGCCATCGTCGCAACGATCGACTTGCGCAAGGATTCGCGCAGTGCGGCGTACTGGGCATGTGCGTAAGCGGCGAGCTCCTTGTCGCCCCACTGCTCGGCAAGCCATGCACCATCGTGCCAGCCCTTCAGTGCCCAGTAGTCATCCCAGTAGCTATGCGTGGGACTCGAATAACCTTCATGACTGATCGACGGTGCGATGATGCCGTGGAATCGCTCGGGTGCCGGAAGATCGCCGAGATAGCCGGGAGCCATGGTCCGTTCGCGTAACTCCTGCATGAAATGCATTGCCGCACGTACCTTCGGTTCGTACGCCTTCACGCTGGCAGGACCACCACCGAAACGCGCCACGTCTGCCACCAGGTTGATGAATTCGCCCTGGCTGTCGTACTCGATGTCGGAGCCGAAGCCGCGATTGACGCTGCCGTCGGCATTGAGGATGGGCGAGACCAGGCCGTTCTCGTGCACCGCGTGGGTGGCGTACCAGTCGAGGTAGTCGCGTGCGGTCTTCGTCTCACCCATGCGCAGCAGGATCGATGCCGTCGCCGCACCGTCCCGAATGAAGGAGCGGTTGTAGTTGCGAGGGCCCGCCTGCATCGCGTGACCGGTCTGGTTGACAAGCATATAGGCGGCTTGCGAGCGGAGAAGGTTCACGAGCGATTCGTCGGGCAAGGAAATGCCGACGCCGCCGAGGCGCTTTTGCCATTCGTCCGAGACGCGGTCGGACAGCGTGTCGAATGTCTCGGCTTGCAGCGCATCCCGATTGATCGCGGGCGGTTCGGGGAGATGGCCGTTCGCATCCGCCGCGGCATCACCCAGAGGAAACGCCAGCACGATGTCGCGCGTCTCGCCAGGCGCCAAATGCACACGGTAGTCGAGCGCCGCTGCGGCGAGCCCATCATCGTCGTGCGCTTCACGCGCGGGCGGAACCTTGCCCGCGGCAACCGTGCCTGTGATCTCGGTTTCGCCGTGTGCACCGAACGCTGCGGCCCCTGAGGCATCTACCGGTGTGAGCGAGGCCAGCAAGGTGCGCCCTTCGACGCGCACGCTCGTGTGGGATGCATCGCCAACCAGAGCGATGTCATGAATCGGCGAGGCACCACCGTTCTGCCAGGGCGGGTTGACCTGAATCGGCCTTACGACGAGCGACAACGTTCCGTCCACCGTCGTGTTGCCCGTATTTGTCAATCGATGACGAAGCATCACGACGGACTGCGAACCCTCCTGCTTGGCAAAGGCTTCGCTGCTGACAGCAAGGCCGGGCTGCGCCACCCAGCCTACCGACGGCATCGGCTTCCACCCATCGCGAAGTGCATGCGTCCGTTCCGAACCATCCGAGACGCTGGTGTGCCCGGAAACATCGCGCCAGATGGCCTGCACCAGAGGGCCGCCCTTGTACGGCTCGATATTTCCATACTCGTCGAAGATGGATTTCTGCAAGCCCGCCGGGACGCCGACCGCCGTCCAGTACACCTGCTGCATATGTAGCGAAGAGGGAAACAGGGCCGCATTCGTCCGGGAGGCGATCACCTGGTAGCGCTTCATGGGCGTCATCACGCGCAGCGGGCCGAGGAGTCGCAGGCGCTTCACTGAAGGCGCTACGCCTTCCTTCAATCCGACGACCAGACGCAGCGCCTCGATATCGGTTGGCTCGCGCGCGGCGAGATACGAGCTGTCCCCCGCACTGCCGGGGTCACTGTCGATCGTGGCCCATCGGCCCTTTGTGTCTCGTCCCTCCAGCGAGGCACCGTTGCGCGGTCCTGCCCACTCGATCTCGAGCCCAGTGATGTTCGCCGGCCGCGGCAGGGCGATATCCAGCTGCCGCGTGCCCTTGGGTCCCTTCCCGACGATGGTCCGGGTGGTTCCGTCAGCCCAGAGCGAGGCGCCATCGTCCTTGCCGTCGAGGCCGCGAATGCGCGCCACGTCGCTTGCCGCGAAGGGCTCGAACTCGAACACCGAGACACCCCAGTCGGCCGTCCGCTCCGGCGCGGCCAGCCTAACGTAGCGCGCCTCAGCCGCCGGAAAGACGAGGTATTCCGTGCCGCCCGGCGAATCGGTCACGGCGTACACGGTTCGGAACGTGGTGCCATCGGTCGAAACCTGGATCGAGTACGAAGCCGCAAAGCCACTGTCCCAATGGATGCGAACGCCGCCGATGCTCGCGATCCTGCCCAGGTCCACCTGGAACCATTGCCCCGGGCTGAAGCTGCCGCCCCAGCGCGTGGTCTCGTCGGTGTCAATGGCATGGGCGGGCGCCAGCGCCGGCACCTGCTGCGATGAGCTTGTGGCCTTCCATTCGCTTCGGGGCGGCACCCCATCGGCAGCGAACGTCGGGGTGGCCAGCAACCCGAGCAGGGCGAGCGTCAGGCGCGTGGCGCGCCGGGTGTGGCGATCGGACATGGGTGCGTACCTCCGGGGAGGTCACCAAGCCTAGGCACGTAACGCCATGTAACCAAGCCTTCGGCGCTAGAATCGGTGGTCTCGCGACCTTACGAATGCCCCGATATGCGTAATCCACTGCAGGAACAGTTGCTCAAGGCCGGTCTGGTCAAGAAGGACAAGATCGCCAAGGTCGTGCGCGAGCAGGCCAAGCAGCGCCAGGGCAAAGCGCCCGTCGTTGCCGACGAAGCCCAGGTCGACGCACGCAAGCTCCAGGCCGAGCGCGCCGAACGCGATCGCGCCATTGCTGCCGAGCGCAACGCCGAGGCGCGGAAGAAGGAAATTCGCGCCCAGGTACGCCAGATCGTCGAAACCACCCGGGTGAAGCGCGACGGCGAGATTGCGTATCGCTTCACCGATGGCGAAAAGATCACCAGCCTGCTGGTGAGCGAGCCGCTTCGCGCCCAGCTGGCTGGCGGCGTGCTGGCGATTGCAAAACTCGATGACCGCTACGAGCTGATCCCGCGCGCGGCGGCGGACAAGATCCACATGCGTGTCTCGGACGTGGTCGTCTCCGACCATGGCCGTACGGACAGCGCGCCGCTCCCCGCCGACGACGATGACGACTATTACAAGCAGTTCGTCGTCCCGGATGACCTGATCTGGTAAGGAGCGGTTGCCGATGAGCGTTCTGGTCACCGGCAGCGCCGGACACCTGGGTGAGGCGATCGTCCGCCGGCTTCGCGCCGAGGGCCGCGAGGTCCGCGGCATCGACATCAAGGCGTCGCCGTTCACCGACCACGTGGGCTCGATCGCGGATGAGGCTTTTGTCCGCGACGCCATGTCCGGCGCCACGGCCGTGATCCACAGCGCCACCCTGCACAAGCCGCACATCGCCACGCATTCCAGGCGCGAGTTCGTCGATACCAACGTGGCGGGCACCGTGGCGCTGCTCGAGTCCGCCGTGGCGCACGGCGTGAAGGCTTTCGTTTTTACCAGCACAACGAGTGCCTTCGGCGCGGCGCTCTCGCCGCGACCGGGCGAACCGGCGACCTGGATCGACGAGGACGTGGTTCCCATCCCGAAGAACATCTACGGGGCAACCAAGATCGCCGCCGAGGGCATGTGCGAACTGGTGGCGCGCAACGACGGCCTCGCTGTCATCGTGCTGCGAACGTCGCGCTTCTTCCCCGAAGATGACGACAATGCAGGCGTACGTGCCGAGTACGGCACACTGAACATGCAGGCTAACGAGCTTCTCTATCGCAGGGCTGATATCGAAGACATCGTCGAGGCGCATCTGCGGGCGGTCGCCCGCGCACCGGACATCGGTTTCGGGCGATACATCGTCTCAGCCCCGCCCCCGTTCACCCGAAACGACGCTGCGGCCTTGCGCGCGGATGCGGCCGCCGTTGTGCGTAAGCTGTTTCCCGACGTGGATGCGCTTTACGCCGCGCGTGGCTGGAGGCTGCTGCCGAGCCTGGATCGTGTCTACGACAGCGGTCTGGCGTCACGGGAGCTGGGCTGGAAGCCCCGGCGGGACTTCGCCTTTGCGCTCGAGTGCTTACGTCGCGGGGAGGACTTCCGCAGCGACATGGCCCGGGCAATCGGGGTGAAGGGGTATCACGACGTCGCGTTTGATGAAGGCCCGTATCCGGTTATCGGTTGAGGGCCGCCATCGCCGCTGAAGCGGCTCCCACCAGGCAAGGCACGCCCCGCTCGGCAGGAGCCGATGCATCGGCGACGCTCTCGACCCGTCAGACGACCGGCTTGGACCGATCCGTCTCCAGCGCCTTATTGATCCGCAGCGCCAGCAGCGTGCAGGCCGCGCCCGAAAGCAGATAAACGCTCACTGCGCCCAGGCCGAAGCGGGTCGAAAGCCCCAGGGCCACCAGCGGGGCGAAGGCCGCGCCGAACAGCCAGGCGAAGTCGGAGGTCAGGGCGGCGCCGGTGTAACGGTAACGCTTGGCGAAATTCGCCGTGACCGTGCCGGCGGCCTGACCATAAGACAGGCCCAGCAAGGCGAAGCCGATCAGCAGGAAGGCATCCTGCGCGACCTTGCCGCCGCCGAGCAGCCAGGGCGACGCAATGGCGAACAGGGCGATCAGCACGGCCATGCTGCCCAGGGTGTTGCGGCGACCGAACTTGTCGGCGATGACGCCCGAGGCCATGGTGCCCAGGATCGCCAGAAACGCCCCGATCAGCTGCACCACGAGGACGTCGTTGATGTCCTGCGAGCGGTTCAGTGCGATCCAGGAAAGCGGGAAGATGGTGACCAGGTGGAACAGGGCGTAGCTGGCCAGGGCCGCGAAAGCGCCGATAAACAGGTTGTAACCCTGGGCCGTCACCATCTCGATGATGCCGATGGGCTCGAGCTCGCGCTCTTCCAGCAACTGGGTGTATTCCTCGGTCACGACCAGGCGCAGCCGGGCGAACAGGGCCACCACGTTGATCGCGAAGGCGACGAAGAAGGGGTAGCGCCAGCCCCAGCTGAGGAAGTCTTCGGGGGAGAGCTGGGTGTGTAGGAACAGGAACAGCGACGCCGCGATCAGGAAGCCTACCGGCGCGCCGAGCTGGCCGAGCATGGAATACCAGCCACGACGGCCCTTGGGCGCATTGAGCGAGAGCAGGGAGGGCAGGCCATCCCAGGAGCCGCCGAGCGCAATGCCCTGCAAGAAGCGCAGCACCGAGAGAATCACAATGACGGCGTACCCGTGCGACGTGTTCGCCGGCAGGAAGGCAATGCACACCGTTGACGTGCCCAGCAGGAACAATGCCGCCGTGAGCTTGGTGCTCCGGCTCCAGTTGCGCTGGATGGCCATGAACAACGTGGTGCCGAGCGGCCGGGCGATGAACGCGAGCGAGAAGATGGCGAAAGCGGCAAGGATGCCGTCCAGCTGGCTCAGGAACGGAAAGAACACCGACGGAAAGACGAGGACGGACGCGATGCCGTACGTAAAGAAGTCGAAGTATTCGGAGGCACGGCCGATGACGACGCCGACCGCGATTTCGCCTGGGGCGACGGCGGCGTGGCTGGTCTCGTGCTGGCGGCGGACATCCTGTTCGGCGCCTTCCGCGGCATTGTGATGGGCGTGTGAAATGCTCGACATCGTATTCGGCCCGGTCTTGGGAATTGAGTGCAGGATAGCGAAGGATCGCACCACTCGGCTTGTAGGGCCATGGGACAAAGTGTCCTATGGCCTTGAAAGGCGGTTAGGCGTATTTTTTCGTGTCCCCACGGTTGCCTCCATCATGCGAATGTCCATGAAGATGATGCGCGGATTGCTGATCCCCGCTTTGGTCCTGCTCTTGTCGGGCTGCGACGCCGTGCTGTTTTCGCCCTCCGGCGACATCGCTCGGCAGCAGCGCGATCTCATCATTATTTCCGTGGTGCTGATGTTGATCATCATCATCCCGGTGATCGCGATGACGTTCATGTTCGCCTGGAAGTATCGGGAATCGAACAAGAACCACGACGACTATGCCCCGGACTGGAACCATTCCACGGTCCTGGAACTGCTGATCTGGTCGGCTCCGCTGCTGATCATCATCGCGCTGGGCGCCATCACCTGGACCAGCACGCACAAGCTGGACCCCTACCGCCCGCTGGATAAGATCGACGCCTCCCGCCCGGTCGCCGAAGGCACCAAGCCGCTCGTGGTCGAAGTCGTCGCGCTGGACTGGAAGTGGCTGTTCCTCTACCCGGAGCAGGGCATTGCCACGGTGAACGAGATGGCGGCCCCGGTCGATCGCCCGATCGAGTTCCATATCACCGCCTCGAACGTCATGAACGCGTTCTTCGTCCCTTCGATGGCAGGCATGATCTATGCCATGCCGGGCATGGAGACCAAGCTCCACGCGGTGATGAACAAAACGGGCGACTTCGAAGGACTTTCGGCCAACTACAGCGGCGCCGGCTTCTCCGACATGCGCTTCCGCTTTCATAGCCTGTCCGACGGCGACTTCAACGCCTGGGTGGCCAAGGCCCGCGCCGATGGCAATACCCTGAGCCGCGAGGACTACCTCAAGCTCGAGCAACCCAGCGAGCGCGAACCGGTGCACTACTACAAAACCGTCGCGCCTGGCTTGTACAGCGCGATCCTCAACCGTTGTGTCGAATCGAACCGCATGTGCATGAGCGACATGATGGCGATCGACCAGCAGGGCGGACAGGGCGTGGTGGGCGCGTACAACGTCACCTCGCTCGACGCTGGTACCCGCTCGCGCCTGGGTGTCGCCGACGATGGCAAGCGCTACGTGGGTGCCCTGTGCACCGCCCGCGGCGCTACCGGTGCGCCGGTGACACCTGCCGGACGTCCGCTCTGAGCGGCCGCCTTTTCCGATTCAAGCCTCGCCGAGTCCGGTAATGAACACACCCGATCTAGTCACACTGATCTTCGGACGCCTCACCATCGAGGCGATCCCGTACCACGAGCCGATTCTCATCGGCACGTTTGCCGCGGTCGCCCTCGGAGGCATCGCCCTGCTGGCGGTGCTGACCAAGTACAAGCTCTGGGGCTACCTCTGGAGCGAGTGGTTCACCAGCATCGATCACAAGAAGATCGGCATCATGTACATGGTGCTCGGCGTGGTAATGCTGCTACGCGGCTTCTCCGACGCCATCATGATGCGCGCCCAGCAGGCCATGGCCTTCAACGGCAACCCCGGCTTTCTGCCGCCGCATCACTACGACCAGGTCTTCACCGCCCATGGCGTGATCATGATCTTCTTCGTGGCGATGCCCTTCGTCACCGGTCTGATGAACTTCGTGGTGCCGCTGCAGATCGGCGCACGCGATGTCGCGTTCCCGTTCCTCAACAACTTCAGCTTCTGGATGACCGTGGCCGGCGGCATGCTGGTCATGGCCTCGCTGTTCGTCGGTGAGTTCGCCCGCACGGGTTGGCTGGCCTATCCGCCGCTTTCCGGGTTGGCGGCCAGTCCGGATGTCGGGGTCGACTACTACATATGGTCGCTACAGGTGGCCGGTGTGGGAACGACCCTCTCCGGCATCAACCTGCTTGCCACCATCATCAAGATGCGGGCCCCGGGCATGACCATGATGAAGATGCCCGTCTTCACCTGGACCTCGCTGTGCACCAACGTGCTGATCGTCGCCGCCTTCCCGGTGCTGACGGCCGTACTCGCGCTGCTCTCGCTCGACCGCTACGCCGGCACCAACTTCTTCACGAACGACTTCGGCGGCAACGCCATGATGTACGTGAACCTGATCTGGATCTGGGGCCATCCCGAGGTCTACATCCTSGTSCTGCCGSTGTTCGGCRTSTTYTCCGAAGTGGTCGCCACSTTCAGCSGCAAGCGKCTSTTCGGCTATGCRTCCATGGTCTACGCCACCGTCGTGATCACGGTGCTGTCGTACCTGGTATGGCTGCAYCAYTTCTTCACSATGGGGTCCGGCGCSWSSGTCAACKCSTTCTTCGGYATCACCACGATGATCATCTCGATCCCCACRGGSGCSAAGATCTTCAACTGGCTGTTCACGATGTACCGTGGCCGCATCCAGTTCGAAGTGCCGATGCTGTGGACGATGGGCTTCATGGTCACCTTCGTGATCGGCGGCATGACCGGCGTCATGCTCGCCGTGCCCCCGGCGGACTTCCTGCTGCACAACAGCCTGTTTCTGATCGCGCATTTCCATAACGTGATCATCGGCGGCGTGATCTTCGGTGTCTTCGCCGGCATCAACTACTGGTTCCCGAAGGCTTTCGGCTTCAAGCTCGATTCGTACTGGGGCAAGTGGTCGTTCTGGCTGTGGCTGACCGGCTTCTATKTCGCCTTCATGCCGCTCTACGTGCTSGGCYTCATGGGCGTCACCCGCCGCATGAACCACTTCGAAGACCCGTCCCTGCAGATCTGGTTCATCATCGCCGCCTTCGGCGCCCTGCTCATCGCTGGTGGCATCGCAGCGTTTCTCATCCAGATCTTCGTCAGCATCAAGCGTCGTGAGGCCCTGCGCGATGTGACGGGCGATCCGTGGCACGGGCGCACGCTGGAGTGGTCGACCTCGTCGCCGCCGCCGTCCTACAACTTCGCCTTCACCCCGGTCATCCACGAACAGGATGCCTGGTGGCAGATGAAGGAGCGCAACGCCGCGCGTCGTACCGAAGGCTACCTGCCGATCCACATGCCGAAGAACACCGCGGCCGGTGTCTACATCGCAGCCTTCGCCTTCGTCATCGGCTTCGCCATGATCTGGCACATTTTC
>NZ_JBFUJE010000002.1:0-47294 GCF_056401535.1 Luteibacter sp. P4_E6
CTCAACCACCAGCATTTCATGAGCGAAGCCGAACGCGTTCTTCGCATCCAGGAGAAGAAACTCGGCAGCGCCTGCCTGATCTCCATCGACCTCGATCACTTCAAGSAMGTCAACGACACACATGGCCACGCCATGGGCGACGTCGTGCTCAAGCGCACCGTAGCCATCCTCAAGCAGTTCCTTCGCCCGATCGACCTGTTCGGTCGCCTTGGCGGCGAAGAGTTCGCCATTCTCCTCGTCGGCTGCTCAAGCAGCCAGGCAGTGGCGACAGCCGATCGCCTGCGCGTCGCCATCGAAGCGACACCCGTCGAGGACGACGGGCGCGTCGTGTCGCTCTCGGCCAGCGTAGGTGTGGCCTCGACGGATCGATGCGGTTACGAACTACAGCGCCTCTGTCGTGAAGCCGATGCCGCGCTCTACCGCGCCAAGCGCGCCGGCCGTAATCGTGTCATCGCCGATTCCGAGAACGACACCGCTACGGCGGCCTGAGTCGCGCTAGAGTTTGCTGTGCTCCACCTGGCGCTCGCGTTGCATCAAGGTCCACTCCGCATGTTCCGTCAGTGCCGCATCGCCCAGCGACAGCAGGATGGCACGTTGTTGCACGGGGTCCTGGGTGCGGTCGAGGGCGGCCCGCGCGCTGGCGAAGATACGTTGCATGAAGCGGTACTGACGAATCAGCTCGCGGTCGGCTTTGCGATAGGAATAGGCTTCGCGCACGGCGGCGATGATCGATAGCACGGCCATGATGGTGACCAGGACCACTTTGGCTTCCTCGCCCAGTTTCAGGGCGAATGCGGCGAGAAATACGCTGATGGTGATGCCGCCCCACAGGCTAACGCGCCCGATGGTTTCCGTGATGTGGTGCACGCCGCTGCGTTCGGCACTCTTGCGCTCGTAGTAGTGGAGCTGTCCCGATGTTCCAGATTCGCCCACCCATTCGGCGATGACAGCGGCGAGATCCTCGTTGGTCGGGACATCCGGATGGGTCGACGGGTGGAGGCTGGCGGCGCGCATCACGTTGCGTATCCAACCCAGTTCGATGTTCTGCTTCTGCAGGAAATTGTCGTGCGCGAACTCATGGTCCGCACTCGCAACGATGCCCGCACGGCGCCAGCAGGACTGGATACGCAGGCCTTCCGCCAGCGCGCGATAGTCGAGGTACTTTCGATGCCACCCGCGTCGATGCGCGAGGATGGCGACAGCGCCGCCCGTGGCAAACATGACGAGGAACAGGTAGATCAGGAAGTTGTTTCCCAGCAGGTGCGCGTAGAAGGTAAAGGCGATACCCATGAGACCGGCCAGCGTATAGGTGAGGCGCATGGCCATGACGACGCGACGGCGGAAGTGCACTGCCAGCCAGTCGGCGGCGTGAAACAGCTGGTCGATCTCAGCCGTCGATCCGGTGGGTGCGCCTGCCATCTCGCGCGGTGCATCATCGATCGCCGCTGCGTGACGGGCGCACTCGTCGTTGAATTCCGCCATGCGCGAGAACATCAGCCGGAAGTCGTCCGGCAGCTTTGTCTGGAACGCCATGTTCTCTGCGCTGCGCCAGCCTGCCTGCAGCGGTTGGAGGCCCGACGCCGGTCCCTCGTCGTCGCGCGAGCAGACGATGTGATATAGCAAGCTCTCGTCGCTTCCCGTGAGCACGTGACGCGAATGAGCGTGTCGCAGCACCAGGCCCGGCGGTGTGCCGGTGAGGTGGTAATGCACGATCTGTGCGGTGCCACCGAGCCCGGCGGCTCCGTTGCCGTCCCAGATGGTGAGCAGCACGTGGCAGTGACTGGCAATGTAGACCCCCGCCTTGGCGTACTGACGGTCGCGTGCGGCGCCGCGGGAGCCGATCACATGGTGAGGCTGATCCATCAACCGTGGAAGAAGCACCACCTCGGCATGGCTACACAGGACATCGAAGTTGGCGCKGACGGCTGGCGTCGAGAAGTCGTCGACATACAGCGCCGGCGGTAAGGGAAGTGGGGCGATCAGGCGTGCGCCGGAGGACAAGGCCTCTTCGGCGATCAACTGGTCACCTCCCTCGGCCAGCGCCGAAAGCACCACCAGCGGCAGTTCGGGAAATTCCTCGCGTACCTGGGTAAAGAAGGCACGCACGCGCTGCCGGATCGGCTCGAGTTCGTCGGCGGGGATGTCGCGGTGGCCGGTAACGCCGATGACCAGCGGGGTCATGGCGGATTTTGCGTGTGCATGCTCCCCAGGCGGCGACCGTCGCCGGTCACCACCGAAGGAACCGATCGGGTCCCTGCCGCCTGGATCGGTGTGCTGTCGCATGGGCTCAGGTGTTCTTGATGCCCGGGTTAGTGGTCACCTTGGACGGGCCGCCTCCCCGCTCTTCGTCGGCGTCGTGCTCGCGCGAGGTCTCGGTCTCTTCGTCGAGGGGGTCGTTCGGTTCGTCCTGGTCTTGCGGGTTGCCAAGCTTGGACATGACGTACTCCCGTTGAGTGCATGGTGATGTGGGACGGCCCTGTTACTCCTTCTCTTGCAGTGGCTCGCCGCCGGTGGCCACGAGTAGTTCGTGCTGGAACGCCTGGTTGACCGGATAGTCGATGTGCTCGCGCCTGAGTACGCGCAACAGCCCTGCGTCGCGGTAGCCGCTGGCCCAGAGGCGTTGGATGACGGCTGTGGCATCCGGCCTGCGCGTCAGTGCCAACAACGTCTCGGCGCGAAGCGCCTGCAGGCGAGGGTCACCCTGACCGCTCTTCGCTGCCTGCACCCTATCCAGGGCTTCCGTACGGAGTTGCAGGGCAGCCTGCGTGTCCGTGGTGACGGCCGCGAGCGAGAGTCGTGCTGCGACACCCGCCAGTAGGGTCGAACGGTCGTCAGGCAGTTTTGCCATCAGCGGATCGAGCGCACGCAATGCCATCGCTGCGTGGTCGCGCGCGTCATCCTGCTGCCCGGCGTCACCGAGTTGCGCCGCGTGCTCCAGCTGGGCTTCGGCGTATTCACGCTGCCACGCGGCGTTATCGGGGTCATGCCGTGTCAGCTCGGCGAAGGTCGCGAGCGCCTTGGTGGTGAGCGCGGTGGCGGCAGGAAGATCGCCCGTGAGGCGGCGAAGGCGCGCCAGCTGCGTCGCATACAACGCCGCGTGATCCTGRAAGTCGGTATTGCTCGGGTCGAGCGCACCCAGTTGCGTCGCCATATCCACCGCTTGCTGCAGACGCGCCATGCCCGCGGCCACATCGCCGGTGAGCGCCTGTGTGCGTCCGAGGATGGCGTAGACGGTGAGCAGGTTGTCGCGGCGGCTCATGTTTTTCGGATCCGAGGCCGAGAGCCCGGACTGGATGCGCTCGTCCGCGCCGTACTGGGCGACCGCCTCGGCGAGGTCACCGCGCATGAGGGCGAGCTTGCCGAGGTTGTTGTAGGCGGAGCCGAGATACTCGAGCCAGTCGGGGTTATGCGGCTGGCCCGTCACCAGGTCCTGCATCTGGGCGAGCATGTGCCGATACTGGGCGGCGGCCTGGTCCAGCTCGCCACGCGCTTCCATGACGTGGCCGATATTGTTGTCGAGCGTGGCCCGCTGGAAGGCCAGCTGTGTATTTCCCGGCGCACGCACGGCGGCCCGTTGCAGCGTGGCCTGGGCGCTGGCGAAGCTTCGCTGGGCGTCATCGAGCTTGCCCTGTCGCCACTGCGTCATGCCGATGTAGGCCCAGACATCGGCGAGCGCCAGCTGCCGGTCGACGTTCGTCGGCGCGGCGTCGGCCAGACGCGTGGCCACGGCAAGCGCCGCCCGGTACGAGGTCATGGCGGCGGCCAGTTGGCCCTGGTCGAGACGTACGCTGCCGATCTTCTCCAGTGCCGAGGCACGCTGCTCCAGTGCCCGCTCGGTCACTTCGTCGAGCGGCTGGGCCTGGAAATACTTCATGGCCTGGTTGTCGACGGCTTCCATGATGTCCAGGCGCGATACCTGGGCCAGTTTGTCGTTGAGGTCGCCGAGCATGAAGCTGACCAAGTCCTCCGCTTCTTTCTGGCGACGTTCGGCGACATGGCTGGCGACCACCGCCGCATGCCGCGAGATGAAGGCGCTGATCGCCAGGGCCGTGGTCACGGCCATCACACAGAGGGCGACGGCGGCGAGGACGGTGGCGCGGCGCATGCGTCGGTGCATCTCGCGTTGCTTCAGGTCGTCGAAGCCGAGGCCGAGCATGCCGGCGACGAGTTTGATGAGGGCGTTGAGCTTGCCGTCGCTACCCTGCCGCACATCCGCGGCGATGGGCTCGATGGCCTGGCCATCCAGTCGATGGCGCAACGCCGGAACGAAGCATTCCTCGGCTTCGCGTCCCGGCAGGTCGGTGGCGTTCGGTTCGCCGGCGACGATAAGACAGAAGATCCGCTCGTCGCGGCCGAGGCGCTTGAACGAGAGCACTTCCTCGTTGACCCAGCGCGAGGACGCTGCCTGCGGCGAGCAGATCACCAGCAGGCATTCCGATTGCGCGAGTGCGGCGTTGACCGTGCGGCCGAGGTCGCCGGCACTGGCCAGTTCGTCGCGGTCACGGAACACAGGGGTAAGGCGTCGCGGGATGACACCCGCCGCCGTGAGCTGGCCGACGAGATGGTCCGGTATGGCGTAGGTTTCCAGGGCGCGGTGCAACCACGCCGCCCAGGCGGTGTCCTGGTGGCTGTAGCTGATGAAGGCGCGGTACCGGTAGTCCGGTCCCATGAAACCTTCGGTCGACACGCGCAGTACCCCGCAGGTCGGAAGCAGCCTCCCCCAGCGGCCCGAAAGCACACGCTAGCACCGAAGTGTGACGTAGCGCACATTTTCACGCCACCTGAACAACCCAGACCGTCTCCCTGCTTCCACGCCTTCGTCACGCAGCACCCTCGGCCAAAAACCGGCCGAACCCTGCTAGCCGGCCCCCCATGGCCGTCTGACACTCAGGTTGCCGTTGCACCCTCGCGACGGGGCGGAGTGGGGAAAGCAACATGGTTGGTATACGTCTGATCTTTCCGGTGGCCTGCGCCTTGGTTCTCGCCGCGTGTAGCGGACACGGCGCGGCACCCGCTGCCGGCCCGGCAGAGGTCGACGTGGCCGCGGTGGTCTACAAGCCGATCACCGACTGGCAGAGCTACTCCGGCCGCTTGCAGGCGATCGATCACGTGGACATCCGGGCCCTGGTCCCCGGCACCATCATGGCCGTCTATTTCAAGGACGGGCAGATGGTCAAGAAGGGCGACCCGCTCTTCCTGATCGATCCCCGCACGTATACGGCGGCGGTGGATCGCGCCTCCGCACAACTCGCTGCGGCGCACGCCCATGAGAAGTTCACCTCGGCCGATTCCCAGCGAGCGCAAAAGCTCCTGCAAGGCAACGCGATCTCCAAACGCGACTTCGACGACCGCTCCAATGCCGCCCTCGTCGCCACCGCCGACGTCAAGGCGGCCGAGGCCGCCCTCGAGGATGCCAAGGTCAACCTCGGTTACACGAGAATCTTCGCGCCGGTCGACGGACGCATGTCACGCGCGGAACAGACCGTCGGCAATATCGTCGCGGCGGGCTTTAGCTCGCCACCCCTGACCACCCTGGTCTCGGTCAATCCCATCTACGCCGGCTTCGACGTGGATGAGCAGACCTACCTCAAATACCTCAGCCAGGCAGGCGACCACGATGTCGCGGTGCGACTCGGGCTTGCCAACGAGACGGGCTTCTCGCGCACGGGCAAGATCGCCTCCGTCGACAACCAGCTCAACAGCACCACGGGCACCATCCGCGTGCGTGCCTCCTTCGACAACGCCGATGGCGTGCTGCTTCCGGGCATGTTCGCCCGCGTCGCCGTGGGCGGTGGCGCGGCGCATCCGGCCGTCCTGATCGACGACCGCGCGATCTCCACGGACCAGGCGAAGAAGTTCGTGCTGGTACTCGACGACAAGGACCACGCGCAGTACCGGGAGATTTTCCCTGGCCTGATGGTGGATGGCCTGCGCGTGGTCGATTCAGGCCTCAAACCGGGAGAGAAGATCGTGGTGAACGGCCTGCAACGCGTGCATCCGGGCGATCCGGTACACGCCAAGGTCGTTCCCATGGCGGGCGAAGATGCCGTGGCGAGTAGCCCCTGATGAATATCTCCCGCTTCTTCATCGACCGGCCCATCTTTGCCGGGGTGCTCTCGACGCTGATCCTCCTGGCCGGCGTGATCGCCATGTTCCAGCTGCCCATTTCCGAGTACCCGGAAGTGGTGCCGCCCTCCGTCGTGGTCTACGCCTCGTACCCGGGCGCCAACCCCAAGGTCATTGCCGACACGGTCGCCGCGCCGCTGGAAGAGCAGATCAACGGCGTGGAAGGCATGCTCTACATGCAGTCCCAGGCCAGCAGCGACGGCAACATGGCGCTGACGGTCACCTTCCGCCTGGGTATCGATCCGGACAAGGCCCAGCAGTTGGTGCAGAACCGCGTTTCGCAGGCACTCCCTCGCCTGCCGCCGGATGTGCAGTTGCTCGGCGTCACCACCATCAAGTCGTCACCCACGCTGACCCTCGTGGTCCACCTGATTTCACCCGACGCCCGCTACGACCAGACCTATCTGCGCAACTACGCCCTGATCAACGTGAAAGAGCGCCTGGAACGCCTCAATGGCATTGGCCAGGTGGTGCTCAAGGGATCGGGTGACTACGCCATGCGCATATGGCTGGACCCGAAGAAGCTGGCGGAACGTAGCCTCACGGCGTCGGATGTCGTGGCCGCTATCCGGGAACAGAACGTGCAGGTCGCCGCCGGTGTCATCGGCGGGTCGCCCATGGCCGGCGCGGTGCCTTTGCAATTGAGCATCAATGCCAAGGGCCGTCTGCAGAGTGAGCAGGAGTTCGGTGACATCGTGCTCAAGAGTACGAACGGCGCACTGACCCATATCCGCGATGTGGCCCGCGTCGAACTGGGCGCGGCGGAATTCGGCTCGCGTGCGTTGCTCGACAACAAGCAGGCCGTGGCGATGTGGATCTTCCAGCTGCCGGGTGCGAACTCGTTGCAGCTGTCCGAAGATGTTCGCACGGCGATGAAGGACCTGCAGAAAGACATGCCGCCGGGCGTCGAATACAGCATCGTCTACGACCCGACCACGTTCGTCCGCTCCAGCATCGAGGCCGTGATTCATACGCTGATCGAGGCGATCTGCCTTGTGGTGCTCGTGGTGATCCTGTTCCTGCAGACCTGGCGCGCGTCGCTCATTCCCCTGCTTGCGGTGCCGGTGTCGATCATCGGCACGTTCTCCCTGTTGTTGTTGCTGGGCTACTCGATCAACGCCTTGTCCTTGTTCGGCATGGTCCTGGCGATCGGTATCGTGGTCGACGACGCCATCGTGGTCGTGGAGAACGTCGAACGAAACATCGAGTCGGGGCTGTCTGCGCGAGAGGCCACTTACCAGGCCATGAGCGAGGTGAGTGGGCCGATCATCGCCATCGCGCTGACGCTCGTCGCCGTGTTCGTGCCGCTTGCCTTCATGTCCGGCCTCACCGGGCAGTTCTACAAGCAGTTCGCCATGACGATCGCCATCTCGACGGTGATCTCGGCGTTCAACTCGCTGACACTTTCGCCAGCACTGGCCGCCCTGCTGCTGAAGGGCCATGACGAACCGAAGGACTGGCTCGCCCGCGTGATGGATCGCGGACTGGGTGGATTCTTCCGCGTCTTCAACAAGGGATTCCACCGCGCGTCGGAAGGGTACGGCCATGGCGTAACCCGGGTCATTGCACACAAGGGCAGCATGCTCATTCTCTACGTGGTGCTGCTTGCCGGCGCGGTGATGATGGGACGAATCGTGCCGGGCGGCTTCGTACCTGCGCAGGACAAGGAATACATCATCGCCATCGCGCAGTTGCCCAATGGCGCCTCACTGGACCGCTCGGAAGTCATCACCCGGGAGATGGGCGAGATCGGCATGAAGCAACCGGGCGTGGACCACGCGGTGCAGCACCCGGGCCTGTCGATCAACGGCTTCGTGAACTCGTCCAGTTCGGTCGTGATGTTCCTCGCCCTCAAACCGTTTGCGGATCGCCACGGCACGGGCGAGTCGGCGGGCGCCATCGCTGCGGCATTGAACCAGAAGTACGCGGCTATCAAGGGTGCCTACATCGCCGTGTTCCCACCACCGCCGGTGCTCGGTCTGGGCACGCTGGGTGGCTTCAAGTTCCAGATCGAGGACCGGGGTGCGCAGGGCTATACGGCGCTCAACGATGCGGTAAAAGCCTTCCTGGCAAAAGCGGCAAAGGCACCGGAGCTCGGCCCCACGTTCACCAACTATCAGATCGACGTACCACAGCTTAAGGTGGACCTGGATCGCGACAACGCCAAGCAGCTCGGGGTGGCGGTCACCGATGTGTTCAACACCATGCAGGTGTTTCTCGGCTCGCAGTACGTCAACGACTTCAACCGCTTCGGTCGCGTGTTTCAGGTACGCGTGCAGGCGGACGCACCGTTCCGCGCCCACCCCTCCGATATCGGCCTGCTGAAAACACGCAATGCAGACGGAGAGATGATTCCCCTGGCGTCTCTGGTGAAGGTCTCGACCACGTTCGGTCCGGAATCCGTGGTGCGTTACAACGGCTATACCGCGGCCGACATCAACGGCGGCCCCGCACCCGGTTACTCGTCCGGACAGGCACAGGCCGCTGTCGAGCGCGTGGCCGCCGACACGTTGCCGCGCGGCTTCAAGCTCGAGTGGACCGACCTCACCTACCAGCAGATCATCGCCGGCAATGCCTCGCTGGTCGTCTTCCCGGTGAGCCTGCTGCTGGTCTACCTCACGCTGGCCGCCCTTTATGAAAGCCTGACACTGCCGCTGGCGGTGATCCTGATCGTGCCGATGAGCCTGCTCTGCGCGCTCATCGGCGTGTGGCTGGATCGCGGCGACAACAACATCTTCACCCAGRTSGGSYTGRTGGTGCTGGTGGGYCTSKCGKCGAARAACGCGATCCTGATCGTGGAGTTYGCCCGGGAGCTGGAGATACAGGGGCGCTCGATTGTCGATGCCGCGATCGAAGCGAGCCGCCTGCGTCTGCGACCGATCCTGATGACCTCGATCGCTTTCATCATGGGTGTGCTGCCGCTGGTGCTTTCCTCGGGCGCGGGCTCGGAGATGCGGCACGCCATGGGCATCGCCGTGTTCTTCGGCATGCTTGGCGTCACCCTGTTCGGCCTGATGCTGACGCCGGTGTTCTACGTGATCCTGCGCCATCTCTCCGGCGGCCATCGTCTCGAGGACAAGCACGGCAAGAACGGGCGCGTCATCGGCATCGAAGACGCCGGTCCGGGGAGTCCGACATGAAAACCCTGCCCACGTTCGTCTGTTGGGGTCTGCTGCTGGCTGGCCTGAGCGGCTGCTCCCTGGCTCCGAAGTACAGCGTGCCGCCGGCGGCGGAGTCGCAGGCATTCAAGGAAACCCTCAGCCCCGCCGAGGCCGGCACCTGGCAGACCGCCGTACCCGCCGAAGACGCCGCACGCGGGGAGTGGTGGAAGGTGTTCAACGACAGTCAGCTCAATGAGCTCGAAGGGCAAGCACTGGAGGCGAACCAGAACCTCGCCGCCGCCGCGGCGCGCGTACAGGAGGCGCGTGCCATCGAGGGCGTGACCGGTGCGGCGCGCTTTCCCAGCCTGTCCGCCGGCTTCGGTCCATCGCGCCAGCAGAACACGCCGGACTCGCTCGGCGTGCCGCCCGGTGGTCCGCGCCCCGACGCGCAGACGGTATGGCGTGCGCAGGCCAACATCTCGTACGAAGTCGACCTGTTCGGCCGCGTCGCTTCCTCCGTGCACGCGGCCCACGCGGATACGCAACAGAGCGAAGCCTTGTTCCGCTCCGTGCAGCTGGCCCTGCAAGCGGACGTGGCCCAGAACTACTTCAACCTGCGCGAACTCGATGCGGAACTGGCCGTGTATCACCGCGCCGTCGAGCTGCGTAACGAGGCGCTCACCTTCGTTCAGCATCGTGCGGAGGCCGGCGAGGTGAGCGATCTGGAACTTGCGCAAGCGAAGGCGGAACTCGCCTCCGCGACCTCGGACGCGATGACCGTGGAGCGGCAGCGTGCGGCGTCGGAGCACGCATTGGCCGTCCTGCTGGGCAAGGCACCGTCCGAGTTCTCGGTCGCGCCACGGCCGCTCGAGCCGGTGGTGATCCATATCCCTCCCGGCATGCCGTCGTCGCTTCTCGAACGGCGCCCGGATATCGCCGCCGCGGAACGGGCCATGGCTGCGGAGAACGCCCGCATCGGTGTCGCCCGCGCAGCCTACTTTCCTTCCATCGTGCTGACCGGCACCGGGGGTTACGAGTCGTCCGCCTTCAGCGATCTGTTCAAGTGGTCGAGCCGCAGCTTCCTGCTCGGTCCACTGGTCGGCACAGCCGCCAACCTGCCGATCTTCGACGGCGGCGTGCGCAAGGGCAACCTGGCCAATGCGAAGGCGCGTTACGAGGAGAATGTGGCGAAGTACCGCCAGCAGGTTTTGGTGGCCTTCCAGGAAGTGGAAGACAACCTTGCCAACCTGCGCATTCTCGAAGACCAGACGCGCGTGCAAGGCGACGAAGTGGCCGCATCGACGCGGGCGGCGGATCTCTCGAAACTTCAGTACGAAGACGGCTCCGTGGCCTATCTCAACGTCATCGATACGGAACGCGTGGTGCTCAACGCCCGGCTCACCGCGGTGCGCTTGCGCGGTATCCAGGCGACGTCGACCGTGAACCTGATTCGCGCACTGGGTGGCGGCTGGGGCGACGCGCCGACAGCAACCGCATCGCCCGCGACGGAATGATGCGACGCGGCAATGCCGATACCCCGATGATGTCCGTCCTATAATCAACGCATCCGCTTCAGGAGACCGCCACCATGGCTGCAACGACGTTGGGTGCGATGCTTCGAGTCACCGAGAGATGCGCGAAGGCCGACTGCCTGCGCGACCTCGAGCAACAAGCGAACCAGCAGGGTCCGTCCGCCGAGAAAGACCTTCGCCTGGTCCAGGAGTTTCTGGACACGGCGAAGACCCAGTTCACCACGCGGATCCTCGCCGGTACGGACGTTAAACCGATCCAGCTGGGGGCGGGCCAGAACACCACGGTCGCGCTGATCCTGCAGACGTTCCGCTGGGCGCCGGATTACGACATCCGCAATCCTTTGCACCCGTACAACGCCGCGTGGAAACCCTTCGTGACCTGGTGCGAGGAAAACGACCTCGAGCCGGTTCTTCGCAAGTACCACGACGCCAAGGGCAAGGAACACTGGTACACCCTCAGCGTGCGCTCCGCGCCGGAACGCGCGGCGGATCACGTCGCGGCCGCTGGTACCTGACGAGCGACCTTTCGTTTCCGACAAAACCGTGGCATTCGAGAAGGCAGCCGGGCGGACGGCGGCCACCATAAGCTGCGCGGCAAACCGTCGACGTCTTAAGGGGAGCATCATCGATGTACGCGATCGTCGTCTCGCTTGCCGTACTGGTGCTGGCGTGCGGAAGCCTCATCCTGGGTGGCTGGATCGCCCGGCGCATGCCGGAAGATCACCTCGTCTACGAAGCACAGAAAGCCGCCCAGTTCGGCATCAGCATGATGGCCACGCTGACCGCCCTGGTCCTCGGTTTCATGGTCACCTCGGCGCGTGCCACCTTCGACCGCGCCAATGACGGCATCGTCGGCGTGTCCACGTCGATCCTCCTTCTCGATCGCGCGCTCTCGGGCTACGGCCCGGAGACGGTGCAGATCCGTACGGACCTCCGTGCGTTCCTGGCTCATGCCACGGAGCGGGTCGCGCCCGATGGTGAGATGCAGAAGGTGGTTTTCCGCCTGCCGCATACCAGCCTCAGCCTGATCACCCAGCTGCAGGCTTCCATCCTCAACCTGAAACCGGATACAGACGCGAAGCGTTGGTTTCAGCGGCGTGCGCTCGACATTACCGCCGACCTCGGCAAGCAACGCATCCTGACCTCCGAGCACGAACGCTCGTCCGAACCCACGTTCCTGCTCGTCGTGGTCACGGCGTGGATCGTGCTGATCTTCATCGGCATGGGTACGTTCGCCATGCACAACGCGTCCGTTCGCCTCGTGTTGTTCTGCGCTGCGCTGGCGTTCTCCGGCTCGATCTTCCTGATCATGGAGCTGGAGGCACCGTATACCGGCGTTCTGCGCGTATCCGGCGAACCCCTGCTCCAGGCCGCCACGGAGCTTGCCCTGCCATGAAAGCCCTCCTGTCCGCCGCCTTCCTGCTTGTCGCCACCGGCGCCGCGTCGGATTCGCTCATGGTTCCGCAGGTGAAATTCAGTCCGCCCGTGGTCGCCACCTACCACTGCGCCACTGGCAAGCCGTTCACCGTGACCTACTGGAACGGCGATAACGGACAGAGCTTCGCCCTGATGCCGATCGCCGGCAAACCGAGGTTACTGGTCGACACGATGGCCGCCGATGGCGTGCGTTATGCCGCCGGGTCGATCGTGTGGTGGACCAAGGGCCGCGAAGGGAATCTCTACGATGCCCGCGTGGATCCGAACAAGCCCACGGTCGCAGGCTGCAGCTCGCGCTAAGCCAAGCCCGTAGAAGCCCAAGCCCGTAGAAGCCCAAGCCCCGCAGGAGCCCAACCCCCTGTGGGAGCCGCTTCAGCGGCGAAGCTTTACTCTTGCGCAAAAAGCCACGTATAAGCGAACCAGCCTTTCGCGAAAATCAACGATGAACATCACCCTCGACGAGATCCAGAACTTCATCGCGGTCGTCGATACCGGCTCCATCACCAAGGCGGCGCAGCAACTGGACCAGACCGTATCGGCGGCAAGCCGAACGCTCGGCCGGCTGGAAGAGAAGCTTCAGACTACCCTGCTCCGTCGCACCACGCGGCGCATCGAACTGACCGACGAAGGTGAGGCCTTTCTCGAACGCGCGCGCGATATCGTCGCTGCGGTCGAGAACGCCGAAGAGCAGATGGCGACGCGTCGCAGCCGTCCGGCCGGCCGACTGCGCATCGACGCCGCGTCACCTTTCATGCTGCACGTCGTGGTGCCCCTGATCGCTGGCTATCGCGAACGCTTTCCCGATGTCGACCTCGAACTGCACAGCAACGAGGGCTATATCGACCTGCTCGAACGCCGTACCGACGTGGCGCTACGCATCGGCAGGCTCAAGGATTCCACGCTGCACGCGCGCCCTATCGGCAGCAGCCGTATTCGCTGCCTGGCCAGCCCCGCGTACCTCGAAGCACGCGGCACGCCACGTAAGGTGTCCGAACTGGCGAAGCATTCGCTGCTCGGCTTCACCGAACCCGACACCTTGAATGACTGGCCGCTGCTGGACGAGAAAAAGCAGCCGGTACACATCAGGCCGACCATCAGCTCGTCCAGCGGGGAAACGCTGCGCCAGCTCGCGCTCGAAGGCAACGGCATCGTTTGCCTTTCCGACTTCATGACGCGCGAGGATCGCGACTCARGGCGTTTGGTGCAGGTGCTGCCAAAGCACACCATCGAGTATCGCCAGCCGATCAACGCGGTGTATTACCGCAACACGGCGATCTCGGCGCGCATCGCCTCACTGGTGACGTATCTCGTCGAAGCGATCGGCGAGAACGGCTTCGATCACTGACGCACCGGTGCTTCCCGAAGGACGGCTGACTCAAACGCCCGGCGGGTTCGAATCGATCACCTGCACCTTGCCACCCGTGGTTTCCGGCTGCACGCTTTCGTCCGTGGCCAGCAGCACGGAGCCCGGCGCCAGCAGGGGCACGATCTTCTCCATGAACTCGCGTGGCACGGAGACGCGGTCGACCAGCGCTTCATCGACCACCTTGCCCGCTTCGTCGCCGTGGCCGGGAATGCCGATGGTGATCCAGTTCGGCATGTGCAGCCCGGCGCGCTCCGGCGCGTCGGGCATATAGCCGGAAGCGACGATGAAGGCGTGCGTGCCGATCAGCGGATCCTTCACTTCGACACGGCTACGGCCGATCTCGATACCGTTGCGGAAGACGATGACGCGGCTGTCGGCCACGCTGAGTACCATCGAGATGGGACCGATGGGCGAAGCGTCCGGATTCCAACGGTACGGCACACCATCGGCCAGCGGTTCAAGTGGCAGGTCGCTGCCGTTGCGTGGGTCGATAGGGATCACCGCGCTGGGGTGAACCACGGTGACCGGCGCCGTCCCTGCCTCGGCGACGACCACCGTCATGCCCATGTTGGTCGCATCGAACAGCAGCCGCGCGAACTCGGTGGGCATGTGCACGCAGCCGTGCGATTCCGGGTAGCCCGGGAGGCCGCCCGCATGCAGCGCCACGCCGTCCCAGGTCAGGCGCTCCTGGTAGGGCATCGGTGCGTCGTCGTATTTCTTGGAGTGGTGGTCCTTGTCCTTCTGCAGGATGGTGAACACACCGGTTGGCGTTTCGTGACCCTTCTTGCCCGTGCTGACCGTGCTCACCCCGATGAGGATGCCGTTGCGATACGCGTACGCACGCTGCTCGGTGATGCTCACGATCACCGCCATCGGGCCGGGCGAGGCACCCCGCCCACCCCATATCCACTGCCCAGGCTTGAGGTCACCCGGACGGGTATCGGCGGGGCTGGACTGCCTGGCGCCCCAGACCGGAATGGGATTGGCGGCGAACGACGCCGTGGTGAGCGACACGAGCAGTACGACGGCGGCGGCAACGCGTTTCATCCGGATCTCCGAGGTTCCCCTTCGCGCAGAGCGTAAACCGAGTGTGGCCGAACGCGCGAGTATGGTTTTTTGCGCATCCTACGGAGCGGGAAGCTCCTGCGCTTGCATGTCCTCGCCTCCCGGCATTCGACGATGGCCAGCCTCGCCGGTGAGGATGCTCAGCATCGGCCCGCGCGCACCGGGCATCCTGCCCAGCGGTCCGAACAGCACATCGCGACACCAACCCAGCGCCGTGCGATCCGACTGGAACAGCGGTGTCAGCCAGCGGCTCATGCGCTGGTAGATGCGCACGTGACCGTGGCGATGGCGCCGGTAGATGTCCAGGGCATGATCGACGTCGTCGTGCTCGGCCAGCGCGTCGGCCAGCGCAGCCGCGTCCAGCAGGGCCATGTTCACGCCCTGCCCCAACTGGGGACTCATGGCGTGCGCCGCGTCTCCGATGACGACGAGACGATCGTGATGCGGCCGGCGCAGCACCACATCGCGATAGCGCGCACGGTTGAGCTGCTCGGAATGCTCCAGATGCGCCAGATGCGGTGCGAGCTCGGGCCAGATGCCGGCGACGGTGGACTTCATCGCCGCGACAGCGAGGTCGTCGAAGCTATCGACCCGCTCACCCGGCAGGCTGAAATAGAACGTCACCCACCGACCGTCATGGCCTGGACGCGTGCCGACCGGCAGCATGCCGATCATGGCGCGGGTGCCCGCATAACGTTGCAGCAGGTGGGTGGGCGTGGCCCAGTCGTCGATGCGCAGCAGGCACCACACGGCGCCCCACGGATAGAGCGATTCGCGGCTGACCTGGCTCTCGCAACGAGCGCGCAGCACCGAGTGCGCCCCGTCGGCTGCAATGGTCAGGTCGAAGGGGCCATGCGGCGTGCCGTCGTTGTCGACGACAAAGCGCGTCGCTGCGTCGTAGCCGGCGATGAAAACGCCCGTGCGCACCTGCGCTGCCTCGTGGTGCGCGTCGCGCAACAGCTCGAAGAGCGCACCACGCGTCATGCCCAGGCCGAAGCAGCCGGCGCGGCGGTCGCTGTAACGCATGGCCATGACCGGACGGCCCCGCGGCGTGGCGCCGTGCAACTCATCGATGCGTTGGCCCAGCGCCATGGCGCGGCCGGCCAGACCCAGGCGGTCCAGCACGGCGATGCCGGTGGGTTGCAGCAGGAAACCCGCGCCAACCGGTCCCAGCGTCGGGCTTTTCTCGAAAACGGTGACGTCGTGTCCCTGCGCGGACAGCAGGATGGCACTTGCCTGCCCTGCGGTTCCGTAGCCTACGATGGCAACTTTCATCCGTGGTCCTCCTTGATACCGGAGGATAGCAAGACCGATCCAGCGGCGATGCCCGCCGCGTGTCGAAATGCCCGCTTCCCGTTCGACGTGAAGAAGAAACCTGCGTTCACGTCCCCGACCGAGGTGCATGCGATGCCCCTGAAGCTCTACGCCCACCCCTTCTCGTCTTACTGCCAGAAAGCCCTCGTGGCCCTCTACGAGAACGGCACGCCGTTCGAGTGGAAGATGCTTTCCCCTGAGCAGCCCGAGGTTTACGCGGAGTTCGCCGATCTTTGGCCGCTGCGCCGCTTTCCGATCCTGGTCGACGGCAAGCGCACGGTCACCGAGGCGAGCACCATCGTCGAGTACCTCGACCTCTATCACCCGGGTCCTGCGCCGATGCTGCCGGAGGACCGCAAGGCCGCACTGGAGGTGCGCGCCATGGACCGGTTCTTCGACAACTACATTTCGACGCCGCAGCAGCGCATCGTGTTCGACGTGCTGCGCCCCGGCGGCCAGCGCGACCCCTGCGGCGTCACCGATTGCCGGCAGATGCTGGACACGGCCTATGCATGGCTGGACAAAGTCATGGCCGACCGCGAGTGGGCGGCGGGCGGGCACTTCAGCCTGGCCGACTGCGGCGCGGCCCCGTTCCTGTTCTACGCCGACTGGACGCACCCGATCCCGGATGTGCTCGCGCACGTGCACGCCTATCGACGACGCCTGCTTGCGCGCCCCTCGTTCGCCCGCGCCGTCGACGAGGCCCGCCCGTACCGGCCACTGTTTCCCCTTGGCGCACCTGACCGCGACTGATTCCGGAGAATGCTCATGAGCACCCAACCGCTCACGCCCGCCAGCGAACTGGCGAGCCGCAACACCGTCCGCATGCCGAACGAAAGCGACGAGTACCGCAGTGCGCGTAACGCGCTGCTTGCCGAAGAGATCGAATTGCGTCGGCACATCGAGCGTGTCGCAGCCATGCGCCGCGCACTGCCGCCAGGTGGTGAGGTGCGTGGCGATTACCGGTTTGAAGGCATCAACGGTCCGGTCGACCTCGCCGGACTGTTCGGCGACAAGCAGACCCTGGTCGTTTACAGCTACATGTTCGGCCCGGAACGCGAGCGCCCCTGCCCCATGTGCACTTCGTTGCTGAGCGCGTGGGACGGCGAAGCCCGCGACATGGAGCAGAACGTGGCGCTGGCAGTGGTGGCGCGTTCGCCGCTATCGAAGCTACTGGCCTTCAAGAAGGAACGTGGTTGGCAGCATCTGAAGCTGTACACGGACCTCAACGGCAGCTTCAGTCGCGACTATCACGCCATCGGCAAGGATGGCGGCGATATACCGGCGTTCAACGTATTCACCCGCCGCGACGGCACGATCCGCTTGTTCTGGGCCGGGGAAATGGGCGGTGACTCGGCGGATCCCGGCGAAGACCCGCGCGGCGCACCGGACCTCATGCCCCTGTGGACGGTGCTGGATTCGACGCCGGAGGGGCGGCGACCCACGTGGTATCCGAGCCTTGACTACACCGGCTGAAAAAACAGGAAGTCCATTCTGGACAATCCGTATCAAGGCCCCGATGATCGGCGCATGGTCGATTACCTTGCCCCCTACGTCCCCGTCGCCGACGCGATAGCCACCGTGTTCAAGCCGCATGCCGAGGTGGTGATCCACGACCTCGGCAGCGGGACGATCCGTCATATCGCCAATCGGATGTCGCCGCGGAAGGTTGGCGACGATTCGCTGGCCGAGTTGGAAGACCTTGGCGCGCTGGACGAGGCGGTGATCGGCCCTTACCCCAAGAGGAACGCGGACGGCCGGTCGTTGAAATCGATCACGGCCGTGTTGCGCGATGGCCGTCGTAAACCCATCGGCCTGCTCTGCATCAATGTGGACGTGAGCATGGTCGAGGCGATGCAGGCGATGTCGAAGGACTTCCTGCGCTTTGCCGAGTCAGCACCACGTCCCGCAGCACTGTTCCGCAATGACTGGCGCGAGGAGGTCAATGACATCGTCGGCCAGTTCCTCAGCGACCGGGGTACGACGCTAACCGGCATGGGTATCGTCGACCGCGAGGCCCTCATTACGCTGCTCGAGGAACGAGGCCTGTTCGATGTTCGCCACGCGGCAACGTACATCACACAGTTGCTCGGCCTTTCGCGCGCGACCTTGTACAAGACGCTCAAGGCCGTGCGCGAGGCGATATAGCCCTCAGGCTGCCTCATCCTCTAACACGAAGTAAGCCACCTCCTGCCGCAGGATCTCCGCGCTTTCGCGCATGGCGCGGCTGGCTGCGGCGGCTTGCTCCACGAGCACCGCGTTCTCGCGAGTGGTTTCATCGATGCCGTGGATGGCGCCGTTAACGCGGGCAATGCCGTCATTCTGGCTCCGTGTCGCGTCCATGACCGAGCCGACCAGGCCGGACAACTCGTTCACACGCTCGCCGATGCCGGTGAGCACGGCGCCCGCGCGGTCGACGGAATCCACGCCGGCCTGGACGGCTTCGTCGCTCTCGGCGATCAGGCTGCGGATGTCACGTGCCGCAGCGGCGCAGCGCTTGGCCAGATCACGCACTTCCGAGGCGACCACCGCGAAGCCGCGACCGTGCTCACCCGCGCGTGCGGCTTCAACGGCCGCGTTCAGTGCGAGCAGGTTGGTCTGGAAGGCGAACTGGTCGACCACGTCGAGCACTTCGGTCATGCGTTCGGTACTGCGACGGATCTCGCGCATGTTGCCGATGGCGTCCATCGCCACGCGGTGGCCTTCGTCGGTCATGGAGCGCGTCTGCGCTACGGCGCTATGCGCGGCCTTGGCATGGCTGAGTCCGCCGGCCACCGCGCTGGCCATGTCGTTCATCGATGCCGAGGTGGAACGCAGGTGCCCTGACTGGGTGCGCGTACGGTCGTTCAACGCATCGTTACCACGCTCGATACCGCTGGCCGCCTGGGCCACGTGGTCGGCGCGATCGCGCACCTGCACCACGACGTTGCCGAGCTGGGTATCCATGGCCGCCAGCGACGACAGGAGACTACCGATCTCGTCGCCGCGTCCCACGTCGATGCGGGCGCCCAGCGTGCCGCGCGCAATGGCGGCTGCGACCCCGGATGCCTGGCGAAGCCGACGGCCCAGCGAACGGATGATCGCGAGGTCCACGACGCTGGCCAGGAGCAAGGCGATACCGAGCAGGATCGCCGAGGTGATGCCACCGCGACGGATGTCCTCATGCTGCGCCTGGGCCTCGGCCTTGCCGCCATCCAGCGCCAGCGCGAACAGATTGGAAAAGTCGCTCTTGAGCGGACCCACGGCGGACTGCACATCGTTCGACAGCTGCAGTTGTGCGAGATCGTACTGCTCCGCCTTGAGCAGCTCGATCACGTCATCCACGGCCTTGTCCGCCGCCTTTCGGTGCTCGGCAGCGAGTGCCACTCCCTTGCTCTGCACCTTGCCCAGACCGCTGGCTACCAGCGATTTCCATTGCTTGTCGATGTCGTGGCGATCGCTGCCGATGGCGGTGACCGCATCATCGACCGAGGACGGCAGGCGGGTGAGCGTCGCATGCACGAGGGCGTCGAGCAGATCGTTGTAATCGTTCTGGATGCGGCCGACGTCGGCCACGGGCGCAAGCGTCTCGTCGACGACGGATTGCAGCCGCTGGTCGGCGGTGCGCAACTGCACGCCACCGACGATCCATAGGGCGAGAAGGAGAAGGATGGTGCCAGCCATGCGCATCAACAAACGGGCGCGGAGCGTCAGCACAGGCAACGGGATTCGGGGAAATCGCATGGCGTACTCGGGGGACGGGGATGCCTCCCTGTCGGCCGCCTGTTCGCCAACTTTAGCGTTATTTTTTGCAGGTTATGCTTTTATTTCAGTGGCTTGAATATCTCGTTACACGCCAACAGGAAGCTGCGCTTCGTAGGTCACCATGTGTAACCCGGTGCCCGTGTTTTTAGCCACGCGCTTCGCCGACGCCGCGAGACTCGCCACGGTCTCCGGGTCGACCGGATAGGCATCGACGAAGCACGCCACGCCGACCGCCACCGTGGTGACCGGAAAGAACCGCTGATGCCCGTGGCGATCCTCGCTGTCGATGCCCCCGCGCACGCGATCGGCCTCATCGAAGAGGTTGCCACTCATCGCATTGAACCGCAGGCGCATGCCTTCGCAACGTGCGACCCAATCGTCACCCTGGAAGATGACGAGGAAATCGTCTCCACCGATGTGCCCGACGAAGTCGGCATCCTGGCGAAGGTCGCCCGTGAGTGTGCTGGCGAGGAGGCGGATCATCTCGTCGCCGCGAAAGTAACCGTACTGGTCGTTGAAGGGTTTGAAGTTGTCGAGGTCGAAGTACGCAGCGGCGAACGGACGGCCTGTCTGCAATAGACGCACGATATGTTCGGTGACCGGCAGGTTGCCCGGGAGAAAGGTCAGCGGATTGGCATAGCGTGCGGCTTCCACGCGAATTTCGGTGACACGGCGCACCAGCGCTTCGCCGGTGCCCAGCCCGAGATAGCGCCCGTGCGAGGTAATGATGAAGCCGTCGCTCAGGTATCGCTGGTCTTCACCGCGCAGGATATCGGCCATGCTTTGCAACGACATCTCTTCGTCGCAGAGCAGTGGCTCCGGATGCATGAAGCTTGTGCATGGCTTGCGCCCGAACAGCTCGCGCGCAAACGGCTGCGCCATGCGCTCGGTAAACGTGCGCCGGTTGACGATGCCGACGGGGAGTCCTTCCTCGACCACCGCGACGGCATGCAAACGCGGATGGGCCGCGAACAGATCCACCACGTCTTCGTTTGATTGCGTCGGCGAAACACACGGTGCATCGATCAGCATGTGGCCGGCTGTGAACGGCCGTGCCGACACCGGACCGCGCGGCCGCGGCGGGACCGGCACGTGGGTGACGGACAGCGCAGCGATAACGTTCGCCGGTGCCTCGATGGTCGAGCCGGGGGACGGCCGCGCTATCAGGAAGCCCTGCGCATAGGGAATGCCGAGCTCACGAAGCATGAGAAGGTCCGCTTCTTCCTCGACACCTTCACCCACCAGCTCCGCGCCCAGCGTTTCAGCCACCGAGATCAGGGCACGCACAATGGCGAGGCGCTCGACGCTGTGTGCCAGGCCGTTGATGAGGTAGCGGTCGATCTTGACGATTTCCGGATGCACCTCGTTCCACATCTCGAAGTTCGAATGCCCGTTACCGAAGTCATCCAGCGCGACGCGAATGCCGCGTGCGCGCAGGAAGCCGAGCGCGTGGGCCAGCCTCGCCGGGTTATCGACGATGTCGCGTTCGGTGATTTCGATCGTTACCCTGCCCAGGTCGAAGCCCGGAATGGAGAGTGCTTCGAGCACGTCCTCGGCACGTACGCCGTCCYGCATGATCGCCTGGGCACTGAGATTCACGAGCAGGCGACCGGTGAGCGCACGCGCCGCAAAGCTCGTGGCGACGCAATGCGCCGCCGCGAGCTCGAACTCGCCGAGGCGCCCGCGCGCGCGCGCAAGGTCAAGCAGGTCCGGCGGGGTGAGGTTGAAGTGAGGCAAGGACGAACGAATCAGCCCTTCGTGCGCCACCACTTCACCCGTATCCACACGAATCACCGGCTGGAAAACCGCCGTCAGCGAGTCTCCCGCCAGGGCCTGCTCGATCAGCGACGGTTCGCGACCGCCGGTAGGGGTGTTCATAGGCATCGTCATCGGAGGGCCGGGGAACTGCGAGGGGTAACGGCCGAGCGCGACAATACTTTAGAAAAACCGTTTGCAATCAGTTATTTCGCTTTTATTACAAGCGACGTTACGCGTCGTCGTCCGCCGCGGCAATCAGGCGCCGACGAGCACCTGGCTGTCGACGTTCCAGCGGTCGACCACATAGGCCTCACTAGCGACGGTAAGCGGGGTGTACGCGCAGTTGCCATGGCGATAGCTCGCGTAGTCGCCGCCGCCGCGCAGTGCGCCGAGGAGCGCCGTCAGGCAATGACCATGCGTGATGACGGCGACGCGGCGATAAGGCAGCACATGGAGGGCCTCGAGGGCCGGCAGTGCGCGTTGTGCGACATCGCTCAACGATTCGCTGCCGCCGGCGGCAGCGAGCGGATCGTGACCGCGAACCACCTCTGCCCATTGCGCGTTCTCAACGAGCGCCTCCGCGACGAAACGGCCTTCGAGTTCACCAAAGGCGCGCTCGACGAAGCGTTCGTCGACGCTGACTTCGCAGCCGATGATCTCCGCAACGACTTCGGCGGTATGCAATGCGCGACCGAGTGTCGACGAGACGATGTGCTCAACGCCCTGTGCGGCGAGGTTGCGACCCAGAGCCTGCGCCTGCTCGATGCCTGCGGCGGTGAGTGGACTATCGGCCCGCCCTTGCGCGCGGCCCGCGATATTCCATTCCGTCTCACCGTGGCGGGCGAGGATCACATGTTCGAGCATCGCGCGGGTCGTCCGTGCAGGTGTGGGGAACGGCATAGTCTAGAGGTTTCAGCGCAGCTGGCTGTCTTTGCTGCCGCGGCGGTTGTAGCCGCTGAAACTGGCGTTATCGCGATCGGCCTGTTCCTGGCAGGCGACACACAGCCGCACGCCGGGCACCGCCTTGCGGCGTGCTTCGGGAATGGGCTTGTCGCATTCCTCGCAACGCTCGAGGCTCGGCCCCTTCGGCAGGTGGCTGCGCGCTCGCTTCACCGCGTCCTCGATGGTCGCGTCGATCTGGTCCTGCACGGCGGTATCGCCCGCCCATCCGGTTGCCATGGGTCACCTCCCGGCGGCTAGCCTCAGAGTACCGATATGGTGGCAAGCCGTTGGTTTCAAAGGGCGTGACCATGCCACCTCACCCGCGCGGTTCATCGTAAATGCCGAACTCGGTAATACCTGGCTGCTGCCCGGTCACACTCAACCTCACCTGGCTGGCCGTGGTCCGAGGCACCTCATGGAACTGGTAGTGCGAGGGCTTCTCACCCGACACCAGCGCGACCCACGCACCATCGCGCTCCACTTCAACTTTGTAGCTGGCGATGCGACTCGTCTCGCCGTATCCCTCCGCGCCCACCGCTTCGACGATGCACAACGTATTGAATGCCACCGGCTGCTCGAAACGCACTTCGATCCAGGCGTCGGTCTTGCCGCGGTCGGCCAGCCAGTAGCTGCGGAAGTTGTCGTCAAATGCCTGGTCGGGGCCGACGGCCTCATCGCTGGCACTGGCCCAGGCGGGCTTGCCGGCGGCGAGATCCGGCGTGGTGATCGTCACCGAGCGGCCGATCTTCGGCGCCGGACCCGTGTTTTTCCACAACTGGCCGATCTCGGCGAGGCGGGCCACCGCGTTGTCGTCGAAGCGGCCATCGCGGTTGGGCGCGACGTTGAGGATGAGGTTGCAGTGGTTGTCGTTGAACGGGACAAGCCACTCGTCGACGATGGTCTTCGCCGAAGCGAGTTCCGAGGTCGGATACGCCTTCTTCCAGAACCAGTCGCTCTGCAATGTCGTGCCCGATTGTGAGGGAACGGGGCTGTTCGGCGGAATCTTCTGGCCCGCGTGTTGTTCGTACTGCTTGATGTCCGTGTAGTAGAGGGCCGTACCCGGGTAGCTGCCCGCGTTGTGGTCGGTGACCAGGCAATCGGGCTGTAGCGTCTTCACCAGATCGTAGATGTCACGGTAAGGCAGCTCGGCGTAGGAAATGCGCGACCACGATGCGTTCCAGCCATCGAGGATGAGCGCCGTGAGCGGGCCGTACTGGGTAAGGATCTCGGTGAGCTGCGCCTTGATCAGCGCGATCTTCTCCGGCGTCACCGTGCGTGCGCGGATATCGGCACGCAGGTCGAGGATGGAAAAGTATAGGCAAACCTTGAGGCCCGCCTTGCGGAAGGAGTCCAMGTAGCGGCGCACCACGTCATGCGGGTACGACGACTGCATGACGTTGGCACTGCCGGTTTTCGTCGGCCACAGGCAGAAGCCGTCGTGATGCTTGGTGGTGAAGCACGCGTAGCCCATGTTCGCCGACTTCGCCGCCCGCGCCCACTGGTCGGTGTCGAGGTGCTTCGGATCGAACAGTTTGGGCGACAGCGCGGGGTCGCCCCATTCGCGCTCCTCGAACGTGGCCATGTTCAAGTGGATGAACATGCCGAAGCGCAGGTCGAGGAAGGCCTGCTGCAGCGTCTGCATCCGTTGCGGATCCACGGCGACATGCTTGCCTGCCGTCGTGGCGATCGCTCCTGCCGAGGCTGCGTCGGCCCGCGATGCGTACCACGATCCACTTCCGATGACACTGGCCACGGCCAGTGCCTTGGCGAACTCACGTCGATTCAACGGCCGCGCTCCACATGGGATGACGACCGACTTTCGCTGCCAGCGTCGCGCCTGTCAAACGGCAGCGATGCGTTCCGTGAACTCAGTGGAACATTTGCAACGCGACGACAGCCACCATGGCGAACAAGACGAACACGACGGCATAGAGCGTCCAGAAGATGCTTTTCGGCGCCTCTTCGACCAGGCCCGTGCGCTGCCAGTTGGCGATGCGGGTCAGCTGGCCTTGCAGGTAGAAGGTAGTGAAGAAGAACAGCGTGATGCCACCGATCGCCATGGGCAGCCCCCGTTCGATGCCGAAGCGCTTCAGCGATGCGGACATCGAGAAGTAGCCGATCACGACGAAAGCGACATCGATCAGCTGTAAGACGTAGTACAGCTGCGAGTCGGGGCCCGCGAAGGCGCCGCTGAGGCCGACGACCAGGCCGATGGCAAGGTACGTCGTCGCGCGGCTGGCCGGATCGATCTTCTTCACCCACGTCGACTGGATGAACATCCAGACCAGGATGAAGATGCCCAGCGTCAGCACACCGAACAGGAAGACCAGGCCCCAGTGAAGCGAGGGAGCGACGGGAGCGGTATCGCGTGCCGCGACGGCGACGACGACGGAGGCGCGAGGCGCGAGGCCCGGCGGAGGTACCTCGAACGAGGGAGGCTCGTTGAAGGACGCGGCGGCAACGTTCTCGCGCAGGAATGTCTCCAGCGGCGACCATTCGCTCATCCCCTCACGCCAGCACAGGCTGCCGTTGTCGAGCATGCCCTGCTGATGCCAGCGCTGAACGAGCGCCAGCGCATACGGCCCGAATCGTTGCCCGTTCAGGCCCAGCCAGATCTGTACGTCTTCCAATGCCCCGCCCCTGTTTCCGCGTGATGAATCACCGCGCGGCCATCATACAGAGCCACGACTGCCCCGTCAGAGCGTGTCGAAATGCGCTGGCGATCCGCCGTGGAAGTGTTCGACGAGCATGTTCACGAAGGCCGACACCTTGCCGGACACGTGACGCTGCGGCGGATACAGCGCCCACACTTCGATGGAGCGACCGTCCACCTCGCCCCACGATGCCAGCGTGCCGGCGGCGATGTCGTTGCGAATGAGTGAGGCCGGCATCATGGCCGCACCGGCACCTTCACGCACCGCGTCATACACCAGGGCCATGGAGGAAAGACGAACCACCTCGCGCGGCAGCATCGTCTTCGTCCGGCCTTCGGTGCCCAGCCGCCATGCCGACAGTTGACTGCCGCCGAGCACGATCGCCGGAAAAGAGCCGCCATCGGCAGGTTCGGCAAGCGATGGCGCCGCGGCAACCACGAGCCGGTCGCGAAGAAAGCATCGGCCAGCGAGCTCGGTCGAAGGCGCGGGGTTTGCACGAATCACGACATCGAAGCCCTCCTTGAGCGGATCGACGAAGCGGTCGTCCACCACCACCTCGAGGTGCACGGCCGGAAAGTTCATGGCGAAACGGGCGGCGAGACGTCCCAGGCCCCGGTGCGCGAAGAGCACCGGGGCGCTGACGCGAAGCGCGCCCTGCGGAGCGCCAGCACGGGCGACCAGTCCCTCGGCCACATCCTCGATGCGGCCGAGCATCGCGTGGGCCTCGGCGTGCAGGGTCGCGCCTTCCTCGGTCAGCCGGAACGGGCGGGCGCCACGCTCGATCAGGCGTACGCCGAGCGCGTCCTCGAGTTCACGGACATGCCGCGAGAGCGTGGCCTTGGGGCGCGCCGTGACGCGGCTGGCCGCTCCGAAGCCGCCGTGAAGCGCGACGGCATCGAAATCCGCGAGAGCGAGGAGGTCCATGGTCGTTCCACCGATGAGACGAGGTGTCCCGATTCTGCGGCTTTCGTCCCCCCGATGGAACGCCCAATCTTTGTCTCATCCACCCACACAAGGCCACTGATCATGAGCATTCTCGTTACTGGCGCCACAGGCAACATCGGCTCCGCCGTCACCGCGCGACTGGCCGAAGCAGGCGCCGATGTGCGCGCCCTCACCCGCAGCCCGGACACGCTGAAGGCACCCAAGGGCGTTCGTGCCGTGGGCGGCGACCTCACCGACATCCCCTCGGTGCGCGCCGCACTCGAGGGCGTCGATACCCTCTTCCTGCTCAATGCCGTCACCGCCGATGAACTGACGCAAGGCTTGGCGACCCTGGGACTCGCCCGTGATGCCGGCATCCGCCGCATCGTCTACCTCTCGGTCCTCAATGGCGACCGCTTCGCCGACGTACCGCACTTCGCCGGCAAGTACACGATCGAGCGCGCCATCGAGCAGTACGACCTGCCGGTGACGGTGCTGCGCCCGTCCTACTTCATGCAGAACGATGCGAGCCTGCAGGTGCCACTCACCGAGCATGGCGTCTATCCGATGGCGCTCGGTCAGGTCGGCGTGTCGATGGTGGACATCCGCGATATCGCGGATATCGCCGCCGCGGCCTTGCTGCGTCGTGAGCGGTCGCCGGGGGCACTGCCGCGCGAGGTCATCGAACTGGCGGGACCGGATGCACTCACCGGTGAGTCGGCTGCACGCATCTGGAGCGACACGCTGGGCCGTCCCGTCGCTTATGGTGGCGACGATCTCGATGTCGCCGAGGCGGCGATTGCCCGCAACGCACCGTCGTGGGCCGCGTACGACCTGCGCCTGATGCTCGCCCGCTTCCAGTCCGAAGGCATGCTGGCCAAAGCCTCCGCCACCGACATCATGACCTCGCTGCTCGGCCGCGCACCGCGGAACTACCGCGACTTCGCACGCGAGACCGCGGCCGCCTGGAAGCAGGCGTAACGCGAACGGCTCAGGCCGCCGCCTTCATCGCCGCGATGTCGATCTTCTTCATCTGCATGAGGGCGGCGACCGAGCCGGGGCTCTGCACCAGCGCCTCAATGTCGTCCGGCACGATCTGCCAGGACAGGCCGTACTTGTCCTTGAGCCAGCCGCAGGCCTGGGCGCTCGGATCGCCGCCGGCAGAAAGCTTGCTCCAGTAATGGTCGATCTCGGCCTGGTCGTGGCAGCGCACGACCAGCGACAACGCTTCGTTGAACGTGAAATGCGGCCCGCCGTTGAGCGCCGTGACCTGCTGGCCGTCCAGCTCGAAGGCCGCCGTCATGACCGAATCCACCGGTCGACCGGAGGCCTCGGACGACTCTTTCGTGTATCGGGTGATGCTCGTAACCCGTGAATTCGGGAAGATCGAGACATAGTAGTTCGCGGCTTCCTCGGCCTGGGTATCGAACCAGAGGAAGGGCGTGATGCGCTGGAAGCTGCCTGACATGGTGACCTCCTTCGTTGGGACGATCGGGCAGGCCCGGTGTCAGTCAGCCTGCTCGGCCTTGTGCTGCGGGTCGCCCGAACCGGTATTGACCGGCTCGACCGGCTTGGGACCCTCGGCGTGGCCGGGATCGCCGGATCCGGTGGTCGGTTCGTCGTAGGGGTCGCGCTCTTTCATGAGGGGCTCCGCATTCCGAACGCCCAGCAGACCACCACTGCCGTCAAAGCAACGTTCAAGGCGGCGGGCTCATGGTCGCGCTACGCTGTGGCGATGACTCCTCCCGAAAGCGAAGCCGCACGACGTTGGACCCTGGTCGCCGCGGTCGTCGGCTCGGGAATGGCCTTCGTCGACGGCACGATCGTCAACGTCGCCCTGCCGGCCATTCAGCGGGCCATGAATGCGACGACGGCGGACGCGCAGTGGGTGATGGAAAGTTACGCGCTGCTGCTCTCGGCCCTGTTGCTGGTCGGAGGCGTGCTGGGGGACCACTATGGACGGCGCCGGGTCTTTGTCATCGGCGCGGTGGTTTTCACCCTCGCGTCGCTGGGCTGCGCCGCGTCCGAAAGCATGACGTGGTTGATCGGCATGCGCGCGCTGCAAGGCTTTGGCGCCGCCTTGCTCATTCCGGGCAGCCTCTCGCTGATCACCTCGGCCTTTCCGAAAGAGCGTCGCGGCGCCGCCATCGGCACATGGTCGGCATTCAGTGGCATCACGGCAGCGATCGGACCCGTGCTAGGCGGCTTCCTCGTCGAGCATGTGTCCTGGCATTGGGCCTTTCTGGTGAATCTGCCTTTGGGCATCGTGCTCATCGCGATCTGTTACTGGCGGGTACCGGAAAGCAAGGGGGTCGATGCCGGTCACATCGACATCGTGGGCGCCGTGCTCGCGACGATCGGGCTGGCCGGCGTCATCTACGCGCTCATCGAAGCACCTCTGCACGGTTGGGTCTCGCCTGCCGTACTGACGTCCGCTGTCGTCGGCGTCGCGGGGCTGGCGATCTTCGTCGTGGTGGAGATGCGCATCGCCGCGCCTATGCTGCCCCTGGGCCTCTTTCGTGATCGCGACTTCGCCGGCGCGAACGTGCTCACCCTGCTGCTCTATGCCTCGCTCGGCGGCAGCCTGTTCTTTGTTCCGCTCAACCTCATCCAGGTACAGGGCTACGGTGCGACGGGGGCGGGTGCCTCCCTGCTGCCCTTCATCGTGATCATGTTCGCGCTGTCGCGATGGACCGGTCGGCTGGTCGACGTGGTCGGTGCGCGCCTCCCGTTGATCGTCGGGCCCACCCTTGCCGGCGCGGGCTTTGCGCTCTATGCGTTGCCTGGCGTCGGCGGTTCTTACTGGACCACCTTTTTTCCGGCCGCCTGCGTGCTGGGTCTCGGCATGAGCATCACCATCGCGCCGCTGACGACCACGGTGATGAATGCCTTGAATCCGGAGCTTGCCGGCACGGCGTCGGGGGTGAATAACGCGGTGTCGCGCGTAGCTGGCCTGCTGGCTATCGCGGTGTTCGGCATCGTGCTGACGCAGGGCTTCGACGCGGCACTCCAGGAAGGCCTTGCTTCGGGCATACCCGCGGACGTGGTGCAGAGCGTGATGGCGCAAAAGGCGAAGCTGGCCGGCATCGCGGTGACGAACGACGCAGCGCGGCACGCTATCGATGCGGCATTCGTCGCGGGGTTCCGGCGGGTGATGTTGCTTTCGGCGGGGCTGGCGGTGCTATCGGCCATCGCGGCCGGGTTGATGATCCGACCCTCCCCAAAACCAAAATCCATGTAGGAGCCGATTCATCGGCGAATGGGTACTCGCGGCACCCTGGCCCGCTGCCGCGGGATCGCCGATGAGTCGGCTCCCACGAAAGCGGGACGACGATCTCGATCAGAAGCCTTTCTGAATCTGCACCCAGGCGCGTGTATCGTGCGCCTCGCCGGCCAGCGCCGGGCGCACGCCGATCGGATGCGAAACATCGGCGCTCAACGACCACTGGTCGTCGCCCTGCCAACGCATGCCCAGGCCGACGTCCTGCATGTGCGCGCTGTTCGTACCCGGTGCGAAGCGATCCTTGTAGAGGTTCACGCGGCCGGCATCGGCGAAAGCCAGCGCCGTCCAGGTGCCGGGAAGACCCAGGTGCAGGCTGCGACGGAACTCGAGGTTGACCATCTGCCCCTGGGAGCCGGCCAGCACGCCGGTGTCGTAACCGCGAACGTTGTTGGCACCGCCCAGGTAGAACTGCTCGGCCGTGTCGAGGTTCTTGTTCGCCCACTGGCCCTGGAAACCGAGGTAGATCGCATTGTTCTCCGACAGCTGCTGCAGGCGCGCCACCGAGACGGTGTACTTCAGGTAGTGGCCCCGGGTCTGCGCACTGATCGCATCGATGAACTGCGCGAAGGCGTCATCGAAACCGAGCAGGCCGTAGGTCGCGGCGACATTGAAGTTGGTCACGCCATGCGCATCGCGCTGGTCGCCGGCCAGTGTCGCGGTCCAGCCGTAGGTGTGACGCAACGTCCGCACGCCGACGATGTCGATCGAATCGTTGAGATGACGGCGGTCGTAACCGAGCTGGCCGTAGAGGTTGCCGTCGGTGGAGCGGATGATCGGCTGGCTGACGAACAGGCTGGCAACCTGTGCCGTGCCGTGTGCGTCGAGCACGCGAAGGTCGCCCTTGAGCTTGTAGTCGAGCGATGAAACGGAAGCACCGACCACCGTGCCTTCGCCGTTGAGGAGATAGCGATAACCGAGGCGACCGTAGTTCATGTTCGAACCCGCCGAGAGCGCGGTCGCATCGAGCAGGTCGCCCTGGTGCAGCAGGCCGTTGACGTTGAACGTACCCGTCAGCCGCGCGCGGCCGGTGTACTGGTTACCGTAGTCGTCGAGCGCGACCAAGCCCGTGTAACGCGGACGGTCGTCCGTGCGTACGGCGAGGTCCGAGGTGCCCGGCTCGTCGCCCGGGCGAAGCGCCGAGGTTTCCATCACGCCCGGAATGTCACCCAGCAGGAGCAAGCTGCGATCGAAGCCGTGCGAGGTGATCGGCGCGCCACTCGTGAGCGGATCCAGCGTCGCCTTCAGGGGGCCGTCGTGCGTGACGCTGTGATTCTCGAGCACCACCTTGCCCAGGCGCGCTTCCTGCACGGCGATGCGTACCGTACCGCCGCTGAGCGTCTGGGCGGGCACGTAAGCGAGTGTCAGCGGGTAACCCTCGGCGCGATACTCGGCGGTGATCCGGTCGGCGAGCGCATTGAGCTCGCGCAACGTGATGTCCCTGCCCTCGCCCGACGCGACCAGTGCGTGCAGGGTCTCGACGGGAATCAGGGTCGCACCCGTGATCTGGATGGTCGTGACATGGAACGGCGCGCTGTCGCCCTGGTCGGCCGCGGCCTGCGGTACGACCTTGAGCCCCGTGTCGTCGGCCTTCTTCGGCTGCGGTGCCACCGGCACCTGGCGAAGCAGGTCACCGCTCTGTGGCGGGCGCACCTGTGCCGTGGCCGTGGCGGTCAGTGCGAGGAGGATGCATGCGCCAAGAAGGTTCGCGGCGCGCTTGGGAAGATTTGCCATGGTCATCAGGAAGCCGATACGAAAGAGTGAATGAGGTCATGCGCGACGGTGCGATGCGTCACTGCATCGCGTCCGCCGGGAGCCGCACGCCGCCATCGACGACCTGAAAGGAGAGGCCGGGCACGAAGTCCGCGCGCTGGATGTTCTTCTCGATCGGCTGGCGGGTCTTCTTGTGGTTACCCGAGAACGGGCCGACGGTCACGTTCGAGGCGACACCGTAAGGCGTCGCGATGACGTCCGGGCCCAGCACCGCGTCGAGCTGCGTCAACGCGATGGCCGATGCACCCTGCGACGAGCTCTGGTTGATGTTGGCGGTGGTCTGCGCCGAGGTGTTGAACGCGTAGTTACCGGCATCGGCGCCCGTGGCATAGATGCCATCGACCGAGACGGCCTTGCCGCGGCCCACCGCCGGGTCGCCGAACAGCGCAGTCGCTGCGCCGAAGGCGATCACGTCGCCAGGAAGGATGCCGTTGCTCGACAGCGTGGCGCGATCCGTCGTGTTGCCGTCGAAGAACTTGTCCGTACCCTGTGCGTCCACGATGACCGGGCGCTTGGTGATGCTGGCCGTGGTGGTGGGATTGACGACGAGGGTGTAGTTGCCCGCATCGCCACCGGCGATCGTGCCGTCGACGTTCACCGTCTTGCCATTGGCCGCATTCTTGTCGCTGAAGGTGCCATGGGTCGCGAGGCTCACCTGGTCCCCGCCGAGCACGCCGTTGAGCACACCGTGCGTCGCGGCGCCCGTATTGCCGTCGTAGACCTTGTCGTCCGCCGTGATGCCGACGCTTATGCCCAACGGCGTCACCGTCGCGATATGGTTTCCGCCGACGAGGGTGTAGTTGGAAGCGAGACCCGCACCGTCGTCGTTCAGCGCCAGCGAGCCGAGACCCGCCAACGGACGATTCGTCGCCACGTTCTTGCTGGCCAGCACGCCCTGGCCGCTGAGAATCAGGCTCTCGCCGGCCACACCGGCGATCACGCCCGCGCTGCCGAACATGCCGGACGAGGCCGCCGTACCGCCGTCGTAGACACGCGTGCCATCGAGGTTCAGCACGACCTTGTACACGTCGGCTGTCGTGGTGGCATTGGTGGTCAAAGTGTAGTTGCCCGCATCCGCGCCGGTGAGTACGCCAGCCACGTTCACCGTCTTTCCGTTACCGGCGTTCTTGTCCGCGAAGCTGCCACTGCTGCTCACGCCGAGCTGGTCACCACCGATCACGCCGGCCAGCGTGCCGCTGGTCTGCGCACTGGTGTTTCCGTCGTAGGTCTTGCTACCCGCGACGATGCTACCGACGATCGCCAGCGGCGTGATGTTGGCGGTGGTCTGCGCGACGTTGTTGAAGGTGTAGTTGCCGGCATCGGTGCCGCTGCCGACGATACCGCCGACCGTGACGGTCTTGCCGTTGGCGACGTTCTTGTCACTGAAGGTGGCCGGATTGCCGGTGAAGTTCACCGTATCGGTACCGAGGATGCCGGTACTACCGAGCGTTGCCACCGCCGAGTTATTGCCGTCGTAGACCTTGTTGCTCGCGCTGGCACCGACCACGATGTTCAACGGGGTAATGTTCGCCGTCGTCTGCGCCGCGGTGTTGAACAGGTAGTTTCCTGCGTCGGCGCCCGAGGCGGTGATGCCGTTGACGTCGACCTGCTTGCCGTTCGCCACGTTCTTGTCGACGAAGTTGGCCGAGCCCGCGGCGAAGTCCACCGTGTCTCCCGTCAGCACGCCGCTGCTGCCTACCTGGGCGTTGGCGGTCGTGTTGGCATCGTAGACCTTGTTGTCGGCGGTGGCGCCGACGACGATGGTCAGCGGCGTGATGTTGGCGGTGGTCGTCGCGGTGTTGACGAAGGAGTAGTTCCCCGCGTCGGCGCCGCTGGCCACGATATGGTTCTCGGTGACCGTCTTGCCATTGGCGACGTTCTTGTCGCTGAAGGTCGCTGGGTCACCGCTGAATACGACCGTATCGGTACCCAGGACGCCTGCGCTACCCAGGGTTGTGACGGCCGCGGTGGTGCCGTCGTAGATCTTGTCCTGCGCCGTGAGATCGAGCGTGATCGCCAGCGGTGTGATGTTGGCCAGGGCCTGCGCAACGGTGTTGAACACGTAGTTGCCGGCGTCCGTGCCGGTCGCCGTGATGCCGTTGACGGTGACGGTCTTGCCGTTGGCGACGTTCTTGTCGCTGAAGGTGGCCGGATTGCCGGTGAAGTTCACCGTATCGGTGCCAAGAATGCCGCTGCTGGCCAGGGTGGCCACGGCGGCGTCGTTCCCGTTGTAGACCTTGTTGTCGGCGGTGGCACCCACGACGATCGTCCGTGGGGTGACATCGGCCGTCGTCGTGGCATTGGCCGTGAAGGTGTAGTTACCGGCATCGCCGCCGGAAAGCGCACCGTTTACGGTAACGGTCTTGCCGGTACCGACATTCTTGGTATCGAACAGGCCGGATGTATTAAAGGCGACGACATCGCTGCCAATGACGCCGGTGAGCACGCCATGAGTGGTAGCTGCGGTGGTGGCATCGTAGATCTTGCCATCGGCCGTGATCGCGCCGGTGATCGCCAGCGGCGTGATGTCCAGCGTGGACGTGCCGATCACGTAGTTGCTGGCCAGGGAGCCGGCGAGGTCGCCCAGGGCCATGTCGCCGACGCCGTTGAAGCCCTTGTTCACCCCGACATTCTTGTTGGCAACGTTGGAGGTGCCGCTAAGCGTGAGCGTCTCACCGTTCGTGCCGTTGACCACGCCACTGCCGAACAGTAGCGAGCTGACATCGGTCTGGCCGTTGTACACGCGGCTGCTGTGCAGGTTGATCACGAAGGGCGTGATGTTCGCCGTGGCGGTGGTCGTGGTGTTCTGCAGGTCGTAGTTACCCGCGTCACCGCCGCTTACGGAGATACCACCGACATTGATCGTCTTGCCGTTACCCACGTTCTTGTCGGTGAACGCGACGGACGTGTCGCCAAGGGTGATGTTGTCACCGGCGATCGCATTGCTGGTCAGCTTGAGGCCAGGGTCGCTGGTCGTACCGTCGTACACCTTGTCCTTACCCTGCGCGCCCACCGTCAGGGCGAACTTGGCGATATCAGCCAACGCAGTCCCGTTGGTGAAGGTGTAGTTGCCGGCGTCACCCCCGGCGATATTCATGTTGCCGGTGACGGTCTTGCCAACGCCGACGTTCTTGTTGTCGAACGTTCCCACGGTCGGATTGGTCAGTGAGACCTGGTCGCCTGCAATCAGGCCACTCGTCAGCGAGCCGCCGGCCAGGACGAGTGCCGCATTGGCCAGCGTGGCAGCTGTCGTACCGTCATAGGTCTTGTCGTTGGCGTCGAACGTGGAGGTCAGCGCGCGAGGCGTGATGGTGATCCTGTCCGTACCGCCGACCAGCGTGTAGTTGCTGGAAAGGCCACCGTTTCCGCCGTCGCCGAGATTGAGCGTGCCGAGGGTGAAAACCTTGTTGTTGCCGACGTTCTTGTCGGTCACGCCGATACCCGCGAGGGTCAGCGTCTCGCCTGCGAAACCCGTCGACAGCACACCGCCGGAGGAAAGCAGGCTGGCATCGGCATCGGTCGTGCCGTCGTAGATGCGCGTCCCGCTCAGGTTGATGACGCGCTGCGTGATGTTCGCCGTGGTCGTCACCGTGGTGTTGTCGACCACGTAATTGCCGCCATCGGTGCCGCCGCTGGTGACACCGGTTACCGTCACGGTCTTGTTGTTGCCGACGTTCTTGTCGCCGAACGTGGCCTGGTTGAAGCCGAACGCGACGGTGTCGCCGGAAATCACACCGCCGCTGTGTACCGTGGCACCCGGATCGGCCGTGGTTGCGTCGTACTGCTTGTCCTTGCCCGTTGCGGCGACCGTGATGTGCAGCGGGTCGATCGACGCCGTCGTCGTGCCCTGGGTGAAGGTGTAGTTACCGGCATCATCGCCGGTGATCGACATGTCACCCGTCACCGTCTTGCCCGACCCGGCGTTCTTGTCCGAGAAATGCGCGGCGGTCGGATTGTTCAGCGTGACGAGATCGCCGCCGACCAGGCCATCGAGCGTGGCCGGACCGGTCAGTGTCGCGGCAGTGTTGGCGTCGTAAGTCTTGTCATTGGCGAGAAAATCGGCGGTCAGCGCCTTCGGGGTAATCGTCACCCAGTCGATGCCGCCGACCAGCGTGTAGTTGCTGGCCAGGCCGCCGTTACCCCCGTTGGCGAGTGCGAGGCTGCCCATGGCGAGGAACGACTTCTCGTCACCCACGTTCTTGTCGACCAGCGTACCGCTGCCCGTGACGCCGAGGGTCTCGCCGTTCACACCCTGCAGGACGCCGAACAGCGAGCTGTTGGCCGTCGCGGTGCCGTCGTACACGCGCGTGCCGGTAAGGTCGATCACCTTCGACTGGATCACGCCATTGTTGCCCGCGCCCGTGGTCGGCAGGATGTAGTTGGAAAGATCAGTCCCCGCGTTGGCGACGAAGTCGGAGGTCACCAGGGTGGATGCGACGCCCAGGCCGGTGCCGACATTCTTCGTGACGTAGTTGGCGGTAGCCGATTGCGGGATGGAAGCGCCCTGCGTGCCCACGAAGCCCTGCAGGTCGTAATCGGTCGCAATCAGCGTGGCCGAATCGGTGCCGTCGTAGACCTTGGTCGGGCTGCCCGTGATGACCGCGGTCAGCTGCTTGGGGTTGATCGTCGCGGTCAGGCCGGTCGGCTGCTGCAACTGATAGTTACCGGCGCTGCCGCCGTTCAGGGTAAACCCGCCGACCGTGACGCCCAGGTTGTTACCGGCGTTGGACGTGCCGAACTGGCCCGATGCGCTACCTCCGTCGAAGCCCACGGTGTCACCGGCAAAAATGCCGTTCAGCGCCGCATTGCCCGCGATCGTAAGCGTCGCACTGGCATTGCCGTCGTACGTCTTGTCGTTAGCCGTCACACCGCCGAGCGTGAGCGTGGCGCGGGTGATGTTGGCGATCAGGCCGGCGACCGGCTGCAGGATATAGTTCGCCGCCTCGCTGCCGGTGATACCGAAGCCGGCTGCTGTGACCGTCAGGCCATTGCCCACATTGCTCTGGCTGAAGCTGCCGGTCACACCGGACAGGTTCAGCGCGACCCTGGAGGCGTTACCGGCGTCGGTATCCACCAGACCGGCGAGGCCGGCCCTTGTCACGTTGAGCGTGTCGGCCGCGGTCGTGTCGTAGGTCTTGTTCGTCGCGAACACGCCGGTGACGAAAAGCGGCGCGCGGTTGATCGTGCCCGTGCCGGTGGCGACCAGATCGACGTTGTAGTTGGAAAGCAGCGTGCCGTTGCCGAGGACATAATTACCCGGCGTCAGCGTTGCGCTGATGGTACGGCCGTTGAGCGCGCTCGCATTGGCGCTGTCGTAGCTGGYGGTCGCGCTGGGATTGATCGTGCCGCTCTCGCCCGAGACCCAGCCGCCGACACTGAAGTTGCCCGAGGCCAGCGCGGCATCGATGCTTCCGTTATAGGTCTTGGTCGGATTGCCCACGATCGATACTGTCAACTGTGCCGGCGTGATGTTGCCGATGCCCAGCACCGGTGTGTTGATGGCGTAGTTCGAGAGGTTGGTGCTGCCACCGGGCGTCAGATCGGCCGTGGAGAGCTCGGCCGATAGCGGAAGGTCCGTGCCCACGTTCTTCTGGCCGAAGGTGCCATTGATCGTGTGCGATACCACGCCACTGTCACTGCCGACCCACCCGCTCAGAGTGAAGTTGGCCGGCAGCAAGCCGATGTTGAAGTTGCCGTCGTAGACCTTGCTCGCGTTGACAATGCCGACGTTGAGCACGGTGAAGGCACCGGTCAGCGGCGCCGGCGTGATCGAACCCGAGCCCAGGTAACTGGTCGGCAGGATGTAGTTGCTCAGCAGCGTGCCGCTACCGGCCGTGAAGTCCGCGCCGGGAAGTACTCCCGCGGTGGCACCGCGCGCGCCTGCGTTTGGATTGTCGTACTGGCCCGGCACCGTGCCGCTGAAGCTGGCAGTGATGCTCTGGCCCGACAGCAGGCCAAGCACCTGCAGGTTCGACGCCGCCAGGGCGGCGTTGGTGTTGCCGTCATACACCTTGGTCGGGTTACCGACGATCTGGCCGGTCAACTGCAGCGGGTTGATCACGCCCAGGCCAAGGCCGGTCACGGTCCGTGCGAACGTGTAGTTGGACATCGAGGTGCCACCGACCGGCACGAAGTCCGACGGCTGCAGGGTGGCGGTGACATCGATGCCATTGCCGGCATTGGCGGTGGCATAGGTGGCCGAACTCTGGCCCACCGTGCCGCCCTGCCCGGAGACAAACCCGCTGATGGAGAAGTTGCCGCCACCCAGCGTGACGGCATTCGTGCCGTCATAGGTCTTGGTCGGATTGCCGGTCATGACGATGGTCAGCAGCTGCGGCGTGATGCTGGCCGTCAGCACGGGCGCGGCCAGCATGTAGTTGCCAGCGGCTGTTCCCGCCAGCGAGAAACCGCTGGCAGTCACGGCAAGGCCGCTGCCGACGTCGGTCTGGCCGAACGTGGCGGTGGCACCGGCCGTGTTGAGCGTCACGTTGTCGCTGCCCACCGTGCCGTCCAGCGTGGCGGCGCCCGTGTTCAGCGTGGCGGTTTTGGTGTTGTCGTAAATCTTGTCGTTGGCGGTGACCTGGTCGATGGTCAGCGTCTTGGGTGTGATATTCGCGCTCAGGCCGGTCGGTGCCTGCAGGACGTAGTTGCTCGCCTTGTCACCGGTCAACGCATAACCGCCGACTGTCACGCCGATACCATTGGCGACGTTGGGTCCGGCGAAGTTGCCGAAGATGCCGGTGGTGTCGAGCTCCACATGGCCACTGTCCGGCTGGATCACACCGAACAGCTTGGCGCCGCCGAGAAGGATCATGTCGCTCGTCGTGCCGTCGTAGATCTTGTTACTGGCCAGCAACCCGCTGATCAACAGCGGCGCCCGGTTGATCGTGCCCATGCCGGTGGCGACCGTCGGCAGGATGTAGTTCGCCAGGTTGGTGCCGCCGTTGGCGGTGAAGTTGGTTACCGAGAACGTGGCGTTGAGCGCTACGCTGCCCGCGTCGGAGCCGGCATAGGCGATCGAACTGGGCTGCTTCACGGTGACGCCTTGCCCACCGACGAAGCCGTCGACCTCGTAGTTGCCTGAGCCGAGCGTGGCCGTGGTGGTGCCGTCGTAGGTCTTGGTCGGATTGCCGATAATCTGCGCGGTCAGCGGCGCAGGCGTGATACGGCCGACCTTCGCGCTGACGACCGAACCGCCCAGGGCGTAGCCGTACACGGCGATCGCGCCCGTGCTGTCGGTGATGCTGAAGTTGCCGATCGCGCCCGGCGAGGTCACCGAGATGTTCGAGGCGGCGTTGACCGTCGCATAGGTGCCGCCGGTGGCACCGGTGATCTTGTTGCCGTCGACCAGGCCGGTGCTGGTGAAATTCGCACCCGAGAAGCTGGCAGCGTTCGTGTTGTCGTAGACCTTGGTCACCGTGCCGGTCAGGCCGGTGATGGCGAGCGTCGGCGCCAGCCTGTAGAGGAACCCGTTACCGTTGCCCAGCGGCGAGGCGCCCGCATTGGCCGCGTACTGGATGAACTGCGGGGCGAGTCCGCCGCGCGTATCCAGCGACGGGTCCGAGGAGTAGACCAGCCACTTGCCCGAGGTCGAACTCAGCGCGGCGGCGCCGGCGTTGTTGATGAAGTTGTTCGCTGCGGTCAGCGTCACGCCGGTGCCACCGGCGATCGTGCCGCCGCCGGCAAGCGTGATGTTACCGCCGGTACCGCCCGTGCCGTTGGCCTTCAGCACGACGCCACCCGCACCGGAAATCGCCGCGTTGACGTTAATGCCACGGTACGCGTCGAGGGTGAGCGTCGTGGCCGCGTTGTTCCATGAGATGGCCGAGTTGACGTTGATGTCGCCGACGCCGGAAGCGTTCTGGATGCCGTCGCCGCCGGCACTGTTGGCCGATGTCGTCTCGGTGACGTTGGAACCCCCGTTGAGCGCCGCCGAGATGGTCGCCGCCGCCGTCGCGTCGATGGTCAGGTCATACGGATCGACGAGCCATGTGCCGGCCTTGCCTCGGGGTGCGCTGGCATTGATCGATGCCACGCCGATATGCGCGAAGGCCGCCGAGGTTTCGATGCTGCCGCCGTTGCCGCCGTTCGGTGCGCTCGCATCGAGCGTCCCTTCGACATTCACGTGACCGGCCTGCATGCCACCGAGCAGCACGATCTGGCCGTTGTGGTTTTCCACCGTCTGCGCACGGACGACGCCGGTGTTGTTGACCGTGCTGGCCAGCAAGGAATCCGCCGCGCCCGCCGTCATGAACACACGGCCGCCATCGGCCTGCACCAGCTGGCGGTTCTCGACGAGGTTATCCAGCGTGCTGCGGTCCACCTGCAGGTGAAGCAGCTGGCTGCCGTCGAACGTCAGCGTGACCGCACTGCCGCCGCCCATGGCGACGGTGCCCAGTTGCGCACTGATCGTGCCCTGGTTGGATACCGTGTTGCCGAGCAACGCGACATAGCCGCCGTTGGCCGCGCGGATCGAACCCTTGTTGACGATGCTGCCTTTGCCGTTACCGCTGAAGCTGCGTGAGTTCGACGAAAGCGAGTCGTCGGAGGTGTCGAGTGTGGATGCCACCAGGCCACCCACGTTCACCTGCGAGCCCTGGCCGAACAGCACGCCGTTCGGATTGATCAGCCACACCTGGCCGTTGGCGTTGAGATGACCGTAGATCTCCGACGCGCTGTTGCCGAGGATCCGGTTGACCGCGATCGCATCCCTGCCCGGCTGCACGAAGTTCACGGTCTCGTTGGGCGCGATGTCGAAGGTCTGCCAGTTCAGCGAGAGGTGCTGGCTGTTCTGGTTGATCGTGGTGATCGCACCGTTCTGGTTGATCGCACCGCTGCCGGAAACGACCTGCCCGCCGGTCTGGCCGGCATGGACGGTGCCAGCGGCGCCGAGCGCCATTGCGATGCTGGCGGCGATCGAGGCGGCGCGAAGGCCCTTCGACGCCGAAGCGGACCGCGCCGCGGGACGGCTGTTGCGAGCAAGTTCGCTGGCAGCGACCCACTGCGAAGTGGCGGCATTCCAGCACAGACGGTAGATACGATTCATTCGAGCAACCTTCGGTCGTGAGCGCGTGCGATAAGCAGAGGCGTACCCAGCGTCAGCCGAGTCGAGATGGTTGCTATAGGGCCCCCCTGCGGGCCGCGCCGTGCCGTTTCGACACATGCGCGTTTGCGGCATGCTAGCCGATAAGTGTGATGTGCATCACATTTAAGTTGTGAAGAAGGTCGCGTTCTTCATGTATTTACCCGGATGTAATGGGTAGCCAGTGACCGATGTGGCTCAGTGCGGGGACGCGAGCTCGACGCAGAAGTCGACGAAGGCCCGCACCTTGGGCGGCGAGTTTTTCCGCGAGGGGTAGAAGGCGTACAGGGGAAAACGCTCCTCTGCCCAGTCCGGAAAGAGTTCCACCAAGCGACCATCGGCCAGGGCGTCCTGCACGCTCACCGCGAGCACCTGCGCGATACCCGCGCCGGCAATGCACACGGCGAACATGATTCCCGAGTCGGTGACCAGTAGGGGCCCGGTCGTTTCGACGGGCACGACCTTGCCCTTCCGATGGAACTCCCATTCGAAGGGACGCCGCGTGACCGGGTCGCGGAACTGGATGCAGCGGTGGTTCACGAGATCCTTCGGTGCCGCCGGCCGGCCATGCACGGCCAGGTAGGCCGGTGCCGCGACCGTGAGCACCCGGGTTTCGAGCAGCTTGCGGCCGATCAGCGACGAAGAGGGCGGGACGCCAAAACGGACGGCCACGTCGATACCCTCGGCGACGAGGTCGCCAAGCTCGTCGCGGGTGACGATCTCCAGCTCCAGGGCCGGATGGCGGGCCAGGAAGGCGGCGAGCTGCGGCGCGATGACCTGTCGAGCGAACATCGCGTCCAGACTGACCCGGAGCCGGCCACGCACGGCTTGCGAGTCGCCGGCGGCGGCGAGGGCCGCGTCCTCGATGCCCGACAGCAACGGTCCCACCTGCGCATACAGACGCTCGCCTTCATCGGTCAGGGTCACCGAACGGGTGGTCCGGTGAAGCACGCGCACGCCCAGCCGCTCTTCCAGCCGACTGATCGCGCGACTCACCCCCGAGGGGGAAAGCCCGAGGGCGTCGGCCGCACGCGCGAAGTTGCCCGTCTCGACGACGGAGACGAGAACGCTGAGGTTGCCGAGCAGGCGGCCATCGGAGGACATAAGGGGACGACTCGTGATCGTGAGTCACGAAAGATCTGCCTCGGCGCATATTCCGTCAATAGATCGCGGCGTCTAAGCTGTCCATCATCCCTTCCCCGGAGTCTCCCCATGAACGCCTCACACGCACGTATCGCTCTTATCCTCGGCGCGAGCCGCGGCCTGGGGCTCGCCCTGGTCGAGGAATACCTGCGCCGGGACTGGCATGTCGTCGCGACCGTTCGTGGCGACACCCCGGCCGCGCTAGCCGACCTCGTTACCGCGTCGGATGGCCGCCTTCGCGTCGAGCACGCCGATATTGCGCGTGGCAGCGACATCGATGCGCTGCGCCGCACGCTGGACGGGACGGCCTTCGACCTGGTTTTCGTCAATGCCGGCGTGATGACCCAGGCGCGCGACGCGAACGGCGCMAACATTTCCGACGAGGAGTTCGCCCATGTGATGGCGACGAACGTGCTCGGTCCAATGCGCGTGCTCGAGGCGTTCGAATCCCTGGTGCCTCGTTCGGGCACGCTCGGCGTGATGTCGTCCGGGCTGGGCAGCATCGAGAACAACGTGGACGGCGCCTGGACGGTGTATCGCGCCAGCAAGTCGGCCCTGAACCAGATGCTGCGGAGCTTCGCCAATGTCCGCAAGGGCGACCCGCGGGCGGTGCTTGCCATCGCGCCCGGTTGGGTGCGTACGGACATGGGCGGCGCCGATGCGGCGTTGTCGATCGAGGAAAGCATTCCGCGCGTGGTCGACGTGATCGAGGCACACCGCGGCAAGGCCGGCGCGCATTACGTCAACTACCAGGGCCAGACCCTGCCCTGGTAAGGGCTCAGAGCCAGAAACGGATGCCTGCCACCCAGCGACGGTCGGTGATACGACGACCGTCGTTGCGCGCCAGGTCGGCGGTGCCGCTGGTGAGATGTTCCCAGGACACGCCAACGTAAGGCGCGATAGTGCGGCGGATTTCGTAGCGGAGGCGTAAACCGCCTTCAACGCTCGACACGCCCGAGCGAAGCTGCCGCTGCTCATCGTCCTTGCCGTACGCGTTCACTTCAAGCTCGGGCTGGAGAATCAGGCGCTGGGTAAACAGCAGCTCGTATTCCGCGCGCACGCGTGCGGCGGTACGACCGCCCTCCCCCGCATACGCTGTCGCTTCCAACTCGAACCAGTACGGTGCGAGACCCTGTACGCCGAACGCGGCCCAGTTTCGTTTCGGACCTTCGCCGACATCGCGCCGCACGCCCAACTGGGTGTCCCAGAACGTCGCCACCGCGTGGCTCCAGAACAACTCGGCATCGCCGTCGCGCAAGCGGCGCCCTTCGCGATCACCCTCGCTACGAAACCAGAGCTTGTCACTGTCGTTGCCGTACCAGCCCTCGGCTTCCCAGGACTGGCCGTGACCTCCCTGCCCCGCGAACGACTCCAGGCGATCGAGCAACAGCATGCCAACGGGGGCGGTGTCGTCCATGTCGTTCATGGCCATGCCGTGCATGCTGCTGGACGGCACACCGTCGGACCAGTCGGGGCTGCGCGCGTCGGCGGGCGCCTTGCCACCCTGCATCGGTCCCATCGTCATACCGGACATGGGTGCCATGTCGTGCTGCATGCCGGGCATCTCCTGCATGCCTTGCGCATCCTGCGCCATCACCGATGCCATCGCACCCATCGTTGACAGGGCAAAGACGAAGCGCTTCACGACACCACCACTTCGCGGAACATGCCCGCTTCCATGTGATACAGCATGTGGCAATGGAAGGCCCACCGCCCCGGATTGTCGGCGTTCACCGCATAAGTCACCTGCTGGGCGGGCTGCACGTTGACCGTGTGCTTGCGCACCTGGAAATCGCCATCGGGCGATTCGACCTCGCTCCACATGCCGTGCAGGTGGATCGGATGGTTCATCATGGTGTCGTTGACCAGACGCACGCGCAGGCGCTCGCCGCGACGAAAATGCACGGGCGTCGCCGCGGAATACTTCACCCCGTCGAACGACCACGCGAAGCGCTCCATGTTGCCGGTGAGGTGAAGCTCGATCGTTCGTCCGGGCTCGCGCGTGTCGAGCGCACCGCCGACGGTGTGAAGGTCGGCATAGGTGAGTACGCGGTGGCTGCGCTCGCGAAGCCCCACACCCGGATCGTCGAGGTTGGTTCGCGGCATGTCGACGTGCATGTCCGTGCCCGGACCGTATTCGGTGCTTGCGTGATTGGCCATCACCATCGTGCCGCCGGCATCGCTGTCCTCACCCATCGAGCCCATCATGTCGCGCATGGCCAGACGCGGCCGTGGATCGAGTGCCGGCACATCGGCCCGCATGCCTTCGCGCGGCGCAAGCGTGGCGAGCGCGAAACCGGAGCGGTCGATCGACTGGGCGAAAATCGTGTACGCCTTGTCTTCGCGCGGCTCGACGATGACATCGTAGGTTTCCGCCGCCGCCAGACGCAGCTCGTCCACCCCTACCGGCTCCACGTCCTGGCCATCGGCGGCCACGACGCTCAGGCGCAGTCCGGGGATGCGCAGGTCGAAGATCGAATTGGACGAGCCGTTGATCAAGCGCAGGCGCACCCGTTCGCCGGGCTTGAACAGGCCGGTCCAGTTGCCCGCCGGCGCGGTGCCATTGACCAGATAGGTGTACGTCGCGCCCGAGACGTCAGCGAGGTCGCTGGGATTCATCCGCATGCGATTCCACATGCGACGCATCGCGATAGCGTCGCCGAAGCCCTTCGCACGCGCGTCGCGCAGGAAATCGGCAACGGTGGGCTGGCCATAGTTGTAGAAGTCGCTTCGCGAGCGAAGCCGGGCGTAGACGCGCTCGGGGTCTTCGTCGGTCCAGTCGCTGATGAGGATGACGTGCTCACGATCCGCAGCCTGTCGCTCACCGTCCTTCGGCGCGATGACGATCGCGCCATAAAGACCACTCTGCTCCTGGAAACGACTATGCGCGTGATACCAGTACGTGCCTGATTGCCTGACCGGAAACCGATAGGTGAACTCGCTCCGCGCCGGTATGCCGTCGAAGCTCAGGCCCGGCACGCCGTCCTGGTCGAACGGAACCACCAGACCGTGCCAGTGAATCGACGAGACGGTGTCGAGCTGGTTGCGCACGCGCAAGGTGATGGACTCGCCCTCTCGCCAGCGCAGGGTCGGACCAGGCACGCCACCGTTCACCGTGACGGCGGTGCGGGCGCGACCGGTAAAGTCGACGGCGGCCTGACGAATGTGGAGCGTCATGTCGGGGCCGGCCAGCTCGCCGGCATGCTGCATCGGCTCTGTCGCGGACGCCGGACGGACGACGCCGAATCCGAGCCCGACGCCGGCAACCGCCAGTCCCTGAACGAATCGGCGGCGCGGTAGATGGATCGTCGGTTCGCCGTGGTCGCGCATATCGTTTTCCGGGCCCGCAACGCTGAGAAGAAGCCGAGCGTAGCGACCATCGTCGGTAGGCGACAACTCTGGAGGAGGCTCCGTGCGGCCTATCGGTAGCTCACGTTGACCACGATGGAGGCATTGGCCTCGCCGGGCGCCACCGTCTGGCCGACGCGGCGATAGCGGGCGCGAAAGCCGTAGCTGCGTCCTTCGCGCACCGCTGGCAGGACAAGCGGTGACGGGCTATTGGGTATGACCTGTGCGTCGGGTTCGTCGCTACGCAACTCCACCGCGACACCCGTGGCGGGATGGGCACCCGTGACTTTGAAGAGCGAGCTGTCCTGGTCGTCCGCAAGAGCGCTGAAGCTCATGAGTATCTGGGTGGCGTTCCTGCAACCTGTCGAGATCAGCGCCTGCGTTACCCAGGGGCTACTACCCGCCACGAGCAGATCGCGACCGTCGACCTTGTTCAGGGCGAAGGTCAGTCGGAGTGTGACGAAGGCACACGTGGGCCGTTCGGGTTCGATCTGCGTGTTGGCGAGGTCCACCCAGACCTGGGCGTGATCGTCATAGCCGCCGCGCGCCAGCGTTCCCGGGGTCAGCAGGCCGCCGACATCGACCGCGTCCGTCTTGATGAGCTGCACGCGGTAGTGCGTGTTGGCGAGGGTCGCGTCGAAGATGAAAGGGATGGACGCACGCTCCGGGACGATCCGTTCACCGTGGTTGCCGTTGTCGAAATAGGTGCGGATGCCGATGCCGGGCAGGTTGGTCTGGTAAATACCGTCGCCGCGCGCGCTGGGCGTAGTGAAGAGGCCGAGACTCGAGGTGCGCGTCGGGTAGAGGCATTTGAATTTGGACGAGGTCCATGCCGGCGTGAGCTTTTCCGCAAGCACCGTGCCGACGGGCGCGTCGACAGGCACACGAACCGTGCCAAAGGAGAGCATCTGTGCGACACCCTGGGAAGGGTAGCCAAGACACCCTGCATGGGCCGGCGCGGCAAACGACAGGATAAGCAGGCAGGCGAGGCGGACGACGTAGCGGCTGGGCATGACGGTGGCTTCGAGGGGGGCTGCGTCGAGTCTGCTGGCGGCGCCACGCGGTGCCCATCGGAGGATTCTGAAAAGGCGCCGTCAGCGCACCACGAGAGATGCACGGCTTATTCACCGTATCCCGCCAATGATCGCGCCATGAGCCTGCAGGAATATCGCCGCAAGCGGAACTTCGCCAAAACACGCGAGCCCTCGCCCGAGGGCTCCTCGCGCGGAAAAGGGCGGGCGATCTTCGTTGTCCAGCTTCACCATGCGTCGCGTCGGCATTTCGACTTCCGGCTGCAGGTCGGCGATGTCTTGCGAAGCTGGGCCGTGCCCAAGGGACCGAGCTTCGACCCGAAGGTAAAAAGGCTCGCGGTGGAAGTCGAAGACCATCCCGTGTCCTACGCCGATTTCGAGGGCGATATCGACGAGGGCTACGGCAAGGGCCATGTCGACACGTTCGACCGCGGCGTGTGGTCCACCAGCGGCGACGCCGAGGCGCAGCTGCGTAAAGGTCATCTCACCTTCGAACTGTTCGGCGAACGGCTGAAAGGGAGCTGGCACCTGGTGCGCAGCGGAAAGAAGGAGCGCCAGCCCTCATGGTTCCTGATCAAGGCGAACGACGCTTACGTGAGCGATGTCGAAGCCGATGATCTGCTCGACACGACGATGCGCGAGAGCACACGTCGTGCGACGAAGAAGGCCCCGGCCAAGGTCGTTGCGAAGAAGGCCCCGAAGAGCCGTCGTGTACCGACGGCCACCCTGACCCGGGCCGCAGGCGCGCTCGACGGCGCGCGCAAGGCGAAAGCGACGACCGCGTTCTTCGCACCCCAGCTCGCGCGTCTGCGCGAGGCACCTCCGCAAGGCGACGCCTGGCTTCACGAGGTGAAATGGGACGGCTATCGCATCCTCGCCGGCGTAGCCGGAGGCAAGGTGGCGCTGTGGTCACGCAACGCCCTGTCCTGGAACGATCGGCTGCCGGAAATCGTTGCCGCCATCGAAGGACTCGGGCTGGAGAGCGCGCGCCTCGACGGCGAACTCATCGCGCTCGATGCGCAAGGCCGCAGCGATTTCAACGCACTGCAACGCACACTGTCCGGCGAAATGCAGGCGCCGCTGGCATATATGCTTTTCGATATGCCCTACCTGCAGGGCTACGATCTCAGCAAGGTCGTGCTCACCGAACGCAAGGCCTTGCTCGAAAGGTTGCTTTCGCATGCACCCCAGCTGCTGTCCTACAGCGCACACAACCTCGGCGACGGCGACCGGGCGTTCGCCATGGCGATGGAGCAGAAGCTCGAAGGGATCATCTCCAAGCGCGCCGATGGTGGCTATCGCAGCGGACGCAACGACGACTGGCTGAAGATCAAACGGTTGGAAAGTGACGAGTTCGCCGTCGTCGGCTACACGCCGGCAAAGGGTTCGCGGCTGACCTTCGGCTCGCTGCTCCTGGCCCGGCCCGACGCCGACGGGGGCTGGACGTATGTCGGACGCGTCGGTACGGGCTTTACCGATGAGATGTTGCGCGAGCTTGGCAAGACGCTCGCCAAGGGTGGATCGACAAAGCCCACCGTGCGTATCGACGCCATCGACCCGACGCTGCGTGGCGCGCTCTGGGTACCGCCGACGGCAGTCGCGGAGGTCTATTACCGCGGCATCGGCTACAAATCCCTGCTACGCCAGCCCAGCCTCAACGCACTGCGCGTGGAC
>NZ_JBFUJE010000003.1:0-45479 GCF_056401535.1 Luteibacter sp. P4_E6
GCGTACCGCAGGGCGAGACCCGCTACGACGTCGCCCGCGCCTGACCGACGCGGTTGTTGGCGTAGAAGCGAGAGTCTTTTGCCTGAAGGGCGATTGATCCACACCCTGCCAGCCCCGACGATGAGTGGGTCAGACATCCATTCCCCCTCTTTCGGAGCTTTCCCATGAACATCGATCTCAGCAAGCGCAGCGCCATCGTCAGCGGTTCCACCGCCGGTATCGGTCTGGCCATTGCCACGGGTCTCGCGGCCGCCGGCGCCGAAGTGGTCGTCACCGGTCGTACCCAGGCCCGCGTGGACGAAGCCCTCGCCACCATCCGCAAGGACGTACCCAACGCGAAGCTCAAGGGTGTCGCTGCCGATCTGGGCACGGCCGAGGGCGCCGCCACGCTGATCAAAGCCGTGCCGGAGACCGATATCCTGGTCAACAACCTCGGCATCTTCGAACCCAAGGGCTTCTTCGACATCGACGACGCGGAGTGGACGCGCTTTTTCGAAGTGAACGTGAACTCGGGCGTGCGCCTCTCGCGTCACTACGCCAAGGGCATGGCCGAGCGCGGCTGGGGCCGCGTGCAGTTCATCTCCAGCGAGTCCGCCGTGCAGGTGCCGGCCGAAATGGTCCACTACGGCGTGACCAAGACGGCGCAACTGGGTGTCTCGCGCGGCCTGGCCGAGGTGATGTCGGGCACCGGCGTGACGGTTAACGCGATCCTTCCCGGTCCGACCCTGTCCGAGGGCGTCAGCGAATTCTTCGGCAAGATTGCCAAGGACCAGGGCAAGTCGCTGGAAGAGGTCGAGCGTGACTTCATCCAGACCCACCGCCCCACGTCGCTGATCAAGCGCCTTCTGAGCGTTGAGGAAGTGGCCAACGTGTCGGTGTACCTGGCCTCGGAGCAGGCGTCAGGCACGACAGGCGCGGCGATCCGCGTCGACGGCGGCGTGACCCGCTCGATTATCTGAACGCGCGCACCGATCGCCAGGGACGGCGATTGACAATAATGGACGTGACACCTAGATTGCCGCGATAGCCGACCTGGGATCGGCGCACAGGATCAAGGAATGTTCAGTGCTATCGCGGCGTTCGTCATCGCCTGCCTCATGCCGTCCTTCGGGCGGTGGTACGCGAAACGCCGGAAGAAGCGTCAGCCAACCGTACCGTAGAACGGCTCTCGTGCAGCCACGTACTTGTCCAGACGCATCGCCACTGTGGTTGGCTTCAAGCGCGGACCGCGGGCGAAAGTAGCAGGCCAGCACGGTGAAGATCATCGCCTCATGCAGCGGCCGGAAGTCCGCGGTGAATGGGCAGTTGATGAATACGCTGGTGAGGTCGCGGTCGATCCMTCGAGCCATGGTGGCTTACTTCCTGTTCGGCATTTTCCGCGACGTATCCGTCGTCGTCGAGGCGGACGATGGGGCCTTTGGCAGTTCACCGCGCATGTTTCAGCAGCTTCCCCGTCGCACTGGACTACGTCAGGCGCGGAGCTCAATGAGGAACATCTTGCCGCGCACCGGTCTTTGCATCCGTCGCGGAATGATCGGCTTAAGAAAGATCAGTCGAGGGTGCCGTCGACGTAGAACCAGCGCCCGCCTTCGCGCACGAAACGGCTGGTCTCGCGCATGCGCTCCGCACTGCCACCGCCCATACGTAGCCGCGCCACGAACGCCACGATCGCCGTGTCCGGCGTCGGGTTTTCGTGGCGCTTCACGCTGAGACCCAGCCACGTCGGTTTGGGCGATTGCGTCGCCAGACCGAGTTCGACAGGTCGTGTGCTTTCGTGCCACGTCGCCAGCAGGTAGTCCTCGAGGCCGAGCACGTAGGCGCTATAACGCGACCGCATCAGCGCTTCGGCCGTCGGTGCCGCTTCACCGGCATGCCAGCGGCCGCAACAGGCCGCGAGGCTGGCGCCGGACCCACAGGGACAGGGTGTGGAGAGGGGCATCGGCAGGGCCACTGATTCGGGGACCGGCATCCTAGCAGGCAGCGGCCTTAGTCGATCTTGCCGGACACGATGAGTGGCGTGAGGTCGTAGCCCATCGCTGTGGCCTGTTTCTTCAATGACTCGAAGGTCGCCCGATCCATCGTGGGTTCGCGCGACAGGATCCAAAGATACTTCCGCCCCGGCTGGCCCACGAGGGCCCATCGGTAGTCGTCATCCAGGGCGAGCACCCAATAATCGGCCCAGACCATCGGCACCCACGACAGCCAGGCCGGGGCGAAGCGCACCTGCAGCTTGCCTCGGGCGAAATTGTCCGGGCGGCGAGCCACGCCATCGCTGGCGATGGTCTTCCCCTCGGCCGTGACGCAGGCGTTGTGTACGGCGACCGTGCCGTCCGGATTCGGCTCGTAGTGGGCGGTGACGTCGCGCTCGCATTTGCGCTGGAACCACATGGGCAGGCGGGCGATCTCGTGCCAGGTGCCGGCGTAGCGGGCCAGATCGAGGTCGGGCACGGGCGCAAGGGGAACGGTGGCGACGGCGGTGGACGTGACCATGGCCAGAGAAAGGGCGACGAAAAGATCGCGCATGGCGGTGCATTCCTGTGGAGCGGATTCCCTACGATGCCCTGCGGCGGTGAACTACAACTAAATCCTACGAGTTCCCGGCCGATAACGAGGTGGAGCCGACCAGAGACACCGCCGCGATGGGCCCCAAATCAACGCCCCGACCCCTATGGACCCGCCTGCGTGAGAACCTCACCTGGCGGCCGAAGGTCCATTTCGACCAGGAGTCAGGCGTTGTCGTGGTTCACTTGGGCCCGTTCCGTACGCGCGAGGTGGCGATGGAGCGGATCCGGCGCATCGAGGCTGGCAACCGGGACAATACGACGGCCGACACGGTGTTTGTGTTCTTCCATATCGACGGTGAGCCCGTGCTGGCGGTATCCGAGCTGGATAGCGGCTTCGCGGCCTTGGTCGCGGTGATGCGCGAGTACTTCCCGGGCATCGAGAAGTGGGAGGAGGGGGTGCCGCCGGCCCGCTTCCAGCTGGCCTCGGTAGAGTTGTGGAAGCGGCCAACGATCGATAGCAACCCGACCGACGACGATCCGCTCAGTCCGCCGCAGCCCTGACCCGGACGAGCAGGGCCGTGGCGTCTGCTGCTAGCGTGATCTCGCCGACGCCACGCACGCTGTCGCCGGCATGCACGGGCCGCGTCGCGTTGCCATCGATATGCGCTTCGCCGCGAGTCAGATAGACCAGGGCGGCGTCGTTATCGAGCATCAACGTCTTGGGCCCGCGCATCACCTCGATGACGCCCCGCATCGCACCACGACGCACCATCAGATTGAAATCCCGCGTCGCGCCGCCGGCCAGCACGACTTCGACAGCGGCCTCACCCGCGAAGGCAAACGGCAGGCAAGGCGTCGTCAGCGCATGCTCGCGATCGTCATCCAACCTCATCGTGAAGCCATCGCCCTCGAGCAGCACGATGGTCCGATCGATACCCGGAAAACGCGAGAACGGCGATGCCGTGTCGACGTCCGCAATGCTCACGCGCCAGACGAAGTCATCCATCGTCGCGCCGCCTGGTTCAACCGCGATCTCACGCGTGATACCCAGGCCGTTCTTCCACGGCACGGCCTTCAGCGCGGCAAAGGGAATGATGGTCATGCGACGCGCTCGATGTTGCGGGCGAACGGCGGCAGGGCGCGAAGCATGCCCGTGCCGTAGCGTTTGGTAATGACGCGGCGATCCAGCAGCACGATACGCCCGGTATCGGTCTCGGTACGGATCAGGCGGCCGCAATACTGGGTGAGGATGCGCGTGGCATCCGGCACGCTCACTTCGATGAAGGGATTGCGCCCGCGCGACTCCAGCCACTCCGCATACGTCGCGCCCACCGGGTCGGTGGGTACGGCGAAGGGCAACTGCGTCACGACCACGGTCTCGCAGAGCTTGCCCGGCAGGTCGAGACCTTCGCCGAACGAGGCGAGGCCGAACAGGGTGCTGCCCTTGCCGGCTTCGATGTCTTCACGGTGCTCGGCGATGAGTTGCGCCTTCGACAGCGAGCCCTGCGCGCGTACCTTGCGCACGAACTCGATCGGCAGGATCTGCAGCACGCGATCGAGCTTGGCACGAGAGGTGAACAGCACGAGGTTGCCAGCGTCCCAGTCGAGGTTCTTCGCCAGCCAGCCTGACACTTCGCGCGCATGGCCTTCGCGATCGTCCGGCATGGCGGTGAGTGCGGGCACGGTGAGCGTGGCCTGCCTTTCCAGGTCGAAGGGCGAGGGCAGGCTGAGCGTGAGGGCGTCGTTGGGCAGGCCGACCGAATCGGCGAAGCCGCGGAAGTTGCCACCCGCGCTCAGCGTGGCCGAGGTCATCACCACGGCCGAGGCGTTGTCCCAGAGCACGGTGCGCAGCAGGCCACCGGCCGACACCGCGGAAGCATGGCAGACGAGCTGCTGCTCGGGCGTCATCGTGACCCAGCGAGCAAGCGGGGGCGCGTTCTCGCGATCGTCGGTGGACCACGCATACCAGGTGCGTACCTGGCGATCGAGGCGCTCCAGCGCCACGCCGAGTTCGCGCGACAGCGCTTCCTGGGTCGGACCACCGGCCTCCATTTCCACCACGGTACGGCGGACTGTGCGCAGCCAGCGCTGGATGTCCTTGGTCACCAGGTGCAGATGCTCGGCGTGCATCTTCCAGTTCTCCGGAAGTTGGCCGAGCGAGGCACGGAACACGKGTTCGGTTTCGCTGGACGATGGCGTCCACGACATGCGGATCTCGCGCTCGATTTCCTCGAGCGCGCCGGACATCGTCACCAGCTTCTCGTCGCCCGCTTCGAGCGAGAGGTTGCCGATGCTTTCCTTGTCGGTCAGCGAATACGCGGCGTGGATCTGGTTCTGCAGGCGGCCGATGCGACGCACGGCCGTGGCCAGGTGCACATCGGCGGCGCCCCGGTCGATCGCCTTGGCGGGCACGTGGTGTGCCTCGTCGAAAATGTAGAGGGTCTCTTCCGGCTTGGGCAGGATCACGCCGCCGAAGGTGTCTTCGTCGCGCGGCATCGTCAGGTCGGCAAGCACGAGGTCCTGGTTGGCGACCACGATATCGGCCTCACCGATGAGCCGCCGTGCGACGAAGAACGGGCAGACAGCGAAAGCACCGCACTTGCGACCCGTGCAGCCGCCCGCGCTCGTGGTCACCATGCCGCGCACCAGGTCCGACAGCGGCTCGGGGCTGGTGTCGATATCGCCATTCCACTCGCGCGATTCGAAGGCCTGGCTGAGTTTCGCCACGGCCTTGGTATCGCGCTCGGCCGGCGGACGTGCCCAAAGCGCGACGTCGGCGTCGAACTCGAAGCCCCCCTGGGCCGTCGGCTCCGCACCGGCCATGCGCAGATTGCGCGGGCACAGGTAACGGGCGCGGCCCTTGGCCAGGGCGATCTTCGCCTCGACACCGCAAAGGGTCAGGTACTGGGGAATGTCGCGCTGGACCAGCTGTTCCTGCAAGGCCACCGTGGCGGTGGCGATCACCAGCTTCTTCTTCTGGGCGCGAGCGACTTCCAGGCCGGCGATGAGGTAGGCCATGGACTTACCGGTACCGGTCGGCGCCTCGATCACGGCCGCGCCGCCGGGCTCCGCCAGTGCCTTGGCCACCTCGGCGATCATCTTCAGCTGCGAGGCACGCCCGCGGAACCCCGCAAGGCCGTCCTTCAGCCGCGTATACGCCGCGCGGATCGCGGCTTTGGTGTCGTCGGTGAGCATAACCGACCAAGGTTACCTCATACCCGTCTCACCTCACGACGCTCAGGCGTGTCGGTTGATGCCGACAGGGGGCGCCGGGGTACCAGCGACAAGGCCGGCGACCACGTAGGTATGTTCTTCCCATGTGCCATCGGCCTGCTGGACATGGATTTCGACCGGCCGACCCAGGCTGTCGGACAGTCCGGGGGCCAGCGCCTCTGCGGCGGCGATCGCCATGGGCTGCGAGGCGTAACGGCCGAGGGGCATGGAGGCACGGCGTACGATCCACGGTCCCTGTGTCGATTCGCTGTACGGAATAAACAGTTGGGCGGAGCTCGAAGCCATGGGAACCCTCGCTATCGGTGGGTAGACCTGAGATGGGTAGACCTGACGAAACGCGCCCCGGGGGCGCTGAGTCCACGCTACGCCGCCCCGCCGAAAAAACCCGTTAACCCTTGTCGCGCAAGGTCTTGCGGGCGACTTCCTTGCGCCGGAAACAATACGGGGCATGCGAGTTGATCAGGCCGGTGGCCTCCAGCCAGGCGAACACGATGGTCGGCCCGACGAAGGTGAAACCGCGCTGGCGCAGGGCCTTCGAGATGTCCGCCGAGAGAGGGCTGTTCGGCGGCACCGGGCCTTCCCAGGCGATCGGCGCGCCACCCACGGCATCCCAGCAGAACCGGGAAAAATCCTCGCCCGCATCGCGCATGGCGAGGTAGGCCTTCGCGTTGTTGATCGCAGCGCCGATCTTGCTGCGTGAGCGGATGATCCCGGCGTCGCCGAGCAAGCGGGCGACATCGTCGGCCCCATAGGCGGCCACGCGCTCCGGATCGAAGCCCTCGAAGGCCCGTCGGAACCCGTCCCGGCGAGCGAGGATGGTGCGCCACGACAGGCCGGCCTGGAAGCCGTCGAGGATCAGCTTCTCCCATAGCTTGCGTCCGTCGCGCTCAGGCACGCCCCACTCGGTGTCGTGGTAGGCGCGCATGAGCTCGTCGGACTCGCCCCAGGCACAGCGGGCCTTGCCATCGGTCACGCGTTGAAACCGAGGTAATCCAGTTTGCCGATAGCCACGCCGTTATGGCGGAGGATGTCGTACGCGGTCGTCACGTGGAAAAAGAAATTGGGGATGGCGAAGGTCAGCAGGTACGACGCGGCGGTAAAGCTGTGTTCGGTGCCCTTGAACTTGCGCGTCAGGGGGCGTGTTTCGCCGGCCTCGATGACGGCACGGTCCACCGATTCGATCCAGGCCACCGTGCTGTCGATACGTTTGCGCAGATCGGCGAAGGTGGTCTCGTTGTCGTCGAAGGAAGGCGGCTGCACCTCGCCGATACGGGCGATGGCGAACTTGGCCGTGTCGCTGGCGCGCTGCACCTGGCCGGCAAGGGTCAGCATGTCCGGGGCAAGACGGGCGTCGATGAACCGGGCACCATCAGGATGGGCCTCGGCCTTGTCCAGCAGCTCGGCCAGCACGCGGAAACCACGGATGAAGACAGGTACTGACGCGTCGTAAGCGGAAATGGTCATGGCGGGCAGGGCCTCTGGGTTGGGCAATCCGCTTCGATCTGGGGGTGGCAAGGGCATCCGACAAGGCAGGCAGTCTTCGCCCAATCGGTCTACCATCGGCCGCCTTACCCATCGATCCGCGGGTCCCCATGTCGCCAGTCCAAGCCACGACTTCCTCACCCGATGCCATTGTCTCGGTGCGCGGGTTATCCAAGTACTACAAGAGCGGCCTTCGGGCGCTCAACAAGGTGGACCTCGAGATCCGCCGTGGCGAGATCTTCGCCCTGCTCGGCCCTAACGGKGCCGGTAAAACCACGCTCATCAGCATTATCTGCGGCATCGCCAATGGCAGCGAAGGCAGTGTGCATGTCGATGGCCACGACATCGTGCGCGACTACCGCGCGGCGCGTGGCCTGATCGGCCTGGTGCCGCAGGAGTTGTCCACCGACGCCTTCGAGACGGTCTGGGCCACGGTGAAGTTCAGTCGCGGCCTGTTCGGCAAGGCGCCGAACCCGGTGCATCTGGAACGCATCCTGCGCGACCTGTCGCTGTGGGAAAAGAAGGATTCGAAAATCATGGCGCTCTCCGGCGGCATGAAACGACGCGTCCTGATCGCCAAGGCGCTCGCGCACGAACCGCGTGTCCTGTTCCTCGACGAACCGACGGCGGGTGTCGATGTGGAACTGCGTCACGACATGTGGGAGATGGTTCGTCGCCTGCGCGAGTCGGGCGTCACCATCATCCTCACGACGCACTACATCGAAGAAGCCGAGCAGATGGCCGACCGCATCGGCGTCATCAATCGCGGCGAGATCGTGCTGGTGGAAGAGAAGCACACGCTGATGCAGAAGCTGGGCAAGAAGCAGCTCACGCTGTCCTTGCAGAGCCCGCTCGAATCCGTACCGGAAGGCCTGCGCGAATGGCCGCTGGAACTGTCAGGCGACGGCCAGTGCCTCACCTATACCTTCGATACGCAGGGCAACGACACCGGTATCGCCATGCTGTTGCGCAAGCTGGGCGAGCTCGGCATCGACTTCAAGGACCTGCACTCGAGCGAGAGTTCGCTTGAGGATATTTTCGTTAGCCTGGTGAGGGGCGGCGTATGAACATCCATGCGATCCGTGCCATCTATCGCTTCGAAATGGCTCGCACCTTCCGCACGCTGATGCAAAGCATCGCGTCGCCCGTGCTGTCGACGTCGCTGTACTTCGTGGTCTTCGGCGCGGCGATCGGATCGCGCATGGGCGCGATCGGCGGGGTGAGCTATGGCGCCTTCATCATTCCCGGCCTGATCATGCTGTCGTTGCTCAACGAGAGCATTTCCAATGCATCGTTCGGCATCTACATGCCGAAGTGGGCCGGTACGATCTACGAGCTGTTGTCGGCGCCCGTGTCGTATGTGGAAGTGGTGATCGGTTACGTGGGTGCGGCGGCGACCAAGTCGGTGATCCTCGGCCTGCTTATCCTGCTGACGGCGCGTTTCTTCGTCGCCTACGAAATCCAACACCCGTTCTGGATGCTCGCCTTCCTGATCCTTACCGCGGTGACCTTCAGCCTGTTCGGTTTCATCATCGGCCTCTGGGCGGACGACTTCCAGAAACTGCAGGTGGTGCCGTTGATGGTGATCACGCCGCTCACCTTCCTCGGTGGCAGCTTCTATTCGATCAACATGCTGCCGCCCGTGTGGCAGAAGATCACGCTGTTCAACCCGGTGGTGTACCTGGTCAACGGCTTCCGATGGAGCTTCTACGGACAGGCCGACGTGAACGTGCTGGTGAGCGCCGGTGCGACGGTAGGCTTCCTGCTGGTCTGCCTCGGCGTGGTCTGGTGGATCTTCCGCACCGGCTGGAAGCTGAAGGCATAAACAAAATGCAGGAGCCGATTCATCGGCGATCCCGCAGTTGCGGGGAAGGGTGCCGCTAGCACCCAATCGCCGATGAATCGGCTCCTACAAGGAGCAGGAGCGGACGCTTTACGGCTTGCCGATGAAGTCGCTCTTGCCCAGCACGACGCCGACGCCGCGCAGGATGGCGTATGCCGTGGTGCTGTGGAAGTACACGTTCGGCAGGACGAAGCCCAGCAGGTAATCCTGGCCGCGGAACGTCTGTTCGCCGCTACGCGACTTCAGAACCACCACGCGATCTTCGCTGCCATCGATCTGCGCCGGGGTGTACGCCTGAAGCTGCGCGATCACCGTGGCGATGCGCGTCTGCAGTTCCTCGAAGGTGGTCTCGTTGTCTTCCATCTTCGGCGGCTCGACGCCGGCGAGGCGGGCGCCTGCACCCTTGGCCATGTCCGTGGCGATCTGCACCTGGCGGATCAGCGGGAACATGTCAGGGGTGATGCGCGTGTGCAGCAGCACGTCCGGTGCGATGTTGCGCTCGGCGGCGTGGGCAGCACCCTTGCCGAGAATGGCGGAGAGGTTGTTCAGTGCGCGCACGAGGACGGGCACGCAGGTCTGGTACATGGAAATGGACATGGAGGGACTCTTGTCGTGGGTAGCGGCCGGTTGGCCGCGGCGGCGTAGTTTGCGGGTTCGTTGGCGGCGCGTCGACGGGGTCTACGGGTACGATGTCGCCATGAGTCCTCCCGAACCGAATGAAGGCCCCCGCAGGTCCCTGCTCAGGCTGATCCGGCTGGGTCGGGCCCAGGCCGCGCTGGACCGCCTCGCCCGCGACATGCCCCTGCACCGTCGCGTGAGCCAGGGCCTGATGATGGCGGTGAAGGTGCTGGCGGCATCTCTGCTGGCGTACGCCATCGGCCACGCATTGCACACGGAGCAGGCCTTCTGGGCGGCGATCACCGCGATTGCAGTGACCCAACCCAACTTCGGCGACACCCGTGGCGCCGCGCGTGACCGCTGCCTCGGCACCGCCATCGGTGCGGCCGCGGGCCTGCTCGGCCTGTGGATCGGCGGCCCCGGCGAGATACTCTCCTATGCACTGGCCGTGGGCCTGGTGACGCTGGCCTGTTGGACCGCCGGCGCGGGTCCTGCGGCACGCCTGGGCGGCATCACCGCGACCATCGTCCTGCTCGTGCCCAGCCAGGGACCGTCGTGGGAAATCGCGTTCTATCGTGTCGGCGAAGTGGTGCTCGGAACGCTATGCGCGATCGCCGTCGGCTGGCTTGCCTCATTCATTGAAACGCGTGTCATGCGTGACCAGGAGAAAGCGCCCGATGCTCAGGCCTAAACATCGCGAACACCACCGGCTGGATCGCATTGGCTGGCTACGCGCGGCGGTACTGGGCGCGAACGACGGCATCCTGTCGACGGCGAGCCTGCTCGTCGGCGTGGCGTCGGCACAGGCGACGTCGGCCAGCGTGTTGCTCGCTGGCGTTGCCGGACTCGTTGCCGGCGCGATGTCGATGGCGGCGGGTGAATACGTCTCCGTGCGTTCGCAGGCAGACAGCGAGCAGGCGGAACTGGACCTGGAGTCGCGCGAACTGCTCGAGGATCCCACCGGCGAACACAAGGAGCTCACCGAGATTTACGTGCGGCGTGGCCTAGACCGAACGCTGGCCCATGAAGTGGCCGAGCAGCTGATGCGACACAACGCCCTGGAAGCCCATGCGCGCGACGAGCTCGGGCTTTCCATAACGACGGCGGCGAAGCCACTTCAGGCGGCAGCAGCCTCGGCGGTGAGTTTTGCGGCGGGTGCCGTCCTGCCGATCCTTGCGGCGGTGTCGTCACCGCGGGAGCGAGTGGCACTGATCACGGTCGGCGTATCACTTCTCGCACTCGCGATTCTCGGTGCCATCTCCGCGCGGCTCGGCGGCGCGAACCTGTCGCGCAGCGTCGCGCGTATCGTCTTCTGGGGTGCGTTGGCGATGGCTTCGTCGGCGGCGGTCGGCCGACTCTTCGACGCGGCGGTCTGAGCGGGTTTAACCCGAGACGCAGCGGTTACGGCCACCGTTCTTCGCCGTATACAAAGCGAGGTCGGCGCGATCGAACACGGTCTGCGGCGTGTCGCCCGGCTGGAACTGGGCCAGGCCGATGGAGGCCGTCACGCGCACCGGCTGGCGGCTGGCGTGGAAAGCGAGGTGCTGGATCTTGCCGCGCAGGCGTTCGCACACCTGCATGGATTCGGCCTCGTCCGCACCATCGAACAGCACGATGAACTCCTCGCCACCGTAACGCGCGACGAAGTCGCAGGGACGCACGTGCTTGAGCAGCGCCTGGCCGATGATCCGCAGCACGGCATCGCCGGCGGTGTGGCCGTAGGTATCGTTGATGCTCTTGAAGTGATCGATGTCGATGGCCGCGATGCTTAGCGGACGCGTCGTGGTCTGCCAGCTTTCGAAAGCGGCCTCGATGCGCTTCTCGTAAGCGAGGCGGTTGGGCATGCCGATCATGGTGTCGGTCTGCGCCAGTTCGTGCTCGCGTTCCAGCGACCGCTGCAAGGTGTTGCGTTCGGTTTCCAGTTGCTCGATACGCTGGCGCATGCGTTCGGCGCGGTCGCGGTACGCGGTGAGACGCGACCCTTCGCGGTCGCGGAACTCGCTGAAGCACTGCGCAATGGTTTCCAGACAGCTGTTCACCCGCTCGCGCAGGTCGTGCACGTCGTCGTATTCGAGTGCGGCCTCGCTGAGCAGGCGCATCTCGTGGGCGACCGACGCATCCAGCGCCTGGCCATTGGCTTCGCCGGTGGACTGGTCAGCCAGTTCACGCGACATGTACTGGCTGAGTTCGTCGAGCCGGCTGGTGACGTGGCGAAGCACGCCTTGCAGGGCATCGATCTCGCGCTGGAGGCCGAGGCGCTGTTCGTTGATGAGATCGGCAAGGCGATCGCCACAGGTGGCGAGGGCGACCAGGTCGCCCGCATCAGCCACGTCGTGGCGCAGTTCGTTGGCACGGTCAGCCAGGCGTGGCAGCACGATGATGCGATCGACCAGGCGACTCAGCGCGGACTGCACCGACGAACCATGCTCCGTGCGCGTCGGGCGGGTGATCGCGATCGAACGTTCAGCGAGCGTGCCGCGCGGGCGGGCACCCAGGTTGTTCATCGCCTCGGTCAGGCCGTTGACAAGGGGTTCGAGGGTCATCGCGTCCATCGGGCCCTGCAGGGCACCGGACAGACGTTCGATGTGGGGATCGACCTGGTCATGGGCGCCGTGCGCCGCGCGACCGAGACAACCGACGAGCTGGCGCAGCAGGGACTCGGCGGTCCGCCACTGTGCTTCTTCACGGCTCAACCGATCGACGGCCTCGTGATACTTGCTTTCCCAGACCTGGTTGTCCAAACGCACGCCCCAACGGTCGCGTTAACTGCCGAATACGTGCGCCATACTACGAGAAATCACGGGGGTTAGCTCGGCAATTCGGCGTTCGGCCCGGTGTTTCGCTCAACCGCTGCGGACCGAAAATCCTCGCGCTTGAGCCGGGGAGCCACGATGGGCACGGTCAGCATGGTGCTCGCCACCGCCATGAGCAGCAGGGCGGTGAAGGTTTCGCTGGTGATGATGTGGCGGTCGAGCAGCACGTTGACGAAGATAATCATGATCAATGCCTTCGTCTGCAGCAGCCACCCGACGGTCCATGCGTCGCCGCGCTTCCAGCCGAGCAGTTTTCCTGCCACACCCACCCCCGCGAGTTTGCCCACCACGGAAGCCACCAGCAACAACGCCGCGGCGACGAAAACCGCGGTGCCGCCGATCTGCCAGTTCGTGCGCAGGCCGGTGGAAAGAAAATAGACGGGCATGACGACGAGTAATACGTTGTGCCGAAGCCCGTCGAGGCGTTCGAGACTGAACCACTCGCGCTCCATGACGGCTCCGGCGAGGAACGCACCGACCATGAAATGCAGGCCGCACCAGTCGGCGCCATAGCCACAGGCAGCGAGCCAGACGAGGCCGATGAAGTAGCGGTCCATCTCCGTCACGCGTTCCATGAGGCGACGGAAGAGCCACGCCGCCACGGCGAAGATGGCCAGGAAGGCGAGCTGGTGACCGACGCGCTGCCAGTCCAGCAGGATGATCGCGAGAACGGCCCAGATAGCGAGGTCGTCGAGGCTCGCATAGCGCAGTACGCGCTGGCCAAGCGGCTCGCGCAGGATGTCCATCTTCTCCATCAGCAGGATGAGAATGGGCAAGGCAGTCACCGCGCAGGCCATGCCGATGCCGAGGACAAATTGCCACGTGCTCGCCGACTCGCCCATCCAGCCTGCCCGCCACGCCAGCATGCCGATGGCGGCAAGGCAGCCGGTGAGCAGTGGCGCACCCAGGGCGAACGCGGCCGTCGTGCCGCATTCTCGGCGTTGCTTCCATACCTCGCGCAGGTCCAGCTCGATTCCGGCGATCCAGACGAAGATCATCACCGCCCACCAGGCGATGCCGTTGAGCGCCGCGATCACCGGCGGCGCGAACACGGTCGCGTAGTAGCCGGGAAAGATTTTTCCGAGCACCCCGGGCCCGAGCAGAATGCCGGTGAGGATCTGCACCACCACCAGCGGTGCCCAGTAGTCGGTTCGAAACACGCGCCAGATCAGATAAGGCACGCCAAGGATGATCGTCATCGCGATCAAGAACAGTTCCGTCGTGCTCATTCGCTCTCCCCAAGCCCCGGCAGAGCGTACAGGACCGCACACTCTTACGAACACCACCCCGGCTCACCGGTGGCCGGCCGGGCAGGCGCCGATTTATCGGCGATGGCTGCTCGCCGCCTCGCTCAACGATAATCGCAACGCCCGCGCCATCGGCTCGACGTCCCCCTCCACCACCGTCCACACGGTCGCCCCCTCCAGCCGCGCGATCGCATCCCCCGCCAGCTCGCGCGCACGCGCCTCACCCACCGACGGTGCCAGCAATGCCGCCAGCCTGTCGCGCTGTCCGGTGAAGAACCCACGCACCGCGTTCGCCGCGTCCGGGGTATCGGGTCCCGATGCGCCATAGGCCAGATGCAAGCCGACGCAGCGGGTCTCCGCCGACAAGCCACGGGCGATCCGTTCCAGCACCACGCCATAGGCGGCGAGAGGATCGGCTTCCGGCAGGTCAACGAACAGTTCGTCATTGGTCAGGGTGAGTACTTCGGGTACCAGGGCTTCCTTGGTCGGGAAGCGCGTGTACAGGCTGGCCTTCTTCAGGCCGACCTTCGTGGCGAGGTCCTGCATGGAAGCGCCGTCGTAGCCGTGATGTCGAAACAGCTCCCGTGCCTCACGCACGATCGAACCCAGGCTTGCTTTCATCGAATCCTCCGCATAAGCTACCGACCGGTCGGATCTATTTTAACAGATCGGCCCTCGAAGTTCATTCCCCCCGGAGACCCGCCATGAATGCTCCCGCTCCCGTCCTTCCGACCGTCCGCTACCGCAGCCAGGCCGTCGGCAACGTCGATGTCTTCTACCGGGAGGCCGGCCCGGCCGACGCTCCGGTGATCCTGCTCCTGCACGGGTTTCCGACCTCCGGCCACATGTTCCGCGACCTGATTCCGCTGCTGGCCGACCGCTACCGCGTGATCGCCCCTGACCTTCCGGGCTACGGCCAGACGAAGGCCCCGAAGCGGGGCGACTTCGACTACACGTTCGACAACCTGGCGCAGGTCGTCGGTGGCTTCGTCGATGCGATCGGCCTGACCAGCTACGCGCTCTATATCTTCGACTACGGCGCGCCAACCGGCCTGCGCCTGGCACTCGCCCACCCGGAGCGGGTCACCGCGATCATCACGCAGAACGGCAATGCGTACCTCGACGGCTTCAGCGCGGGCTGGGAGTCGTGGCAGCGTTACTGGCGCGAGCCCACGCCGGCAAACCGGGAGGCCACCCGCGACGCGCTTGCGCCGGAAACCATTCGCGACATCCAGTACGGCACGGGCACCGATCTGAGCCGGTTGTCGCCGGATGGCTACACGCTGGATATCGCCTATATGGGCCGCCCCGGCGCCGACGAGATCCAGCTCGACCTGATCCTCGACTACCGCAGCAACGTCGCGCTCTACCCGGATTTCCAGGCGTATTTTCGCGCGCACCAGCCGCCGCTACTGGCCGTGTGGGGCAAGCACGATCCGTTTTTCATTCCGCCCGGCGCCGAGGCCTATAAGCGTGACCTGCCGGAGGCCGAGGTGCACTTCCTCGACACGGGGCACTTCGCACTGGAGACCCATGCGAACGAGATCGCCGGTTACATCCGTGACTTCCTCGGTCGCAAGCTGAAAGCCTGAGGTAGGTCGCCGCCGTCGCCTTCACATCGGCGGCTGCGAGAGTTCCTTCGCATTGAGATAGCCGTCCTTGTTCCGGTCCAGTTTGTGGAACTGGTGGATCAGGTTGCGCTGGAACGCGTCGAGATGGATCGGCCGGGCGCCGGGCCGCATGGGCCCGTCGTTCGCGTCGATCACGCCGTCTCCGTTCACATCCATGCGCAGGAAGCCCTGGCTCATGTAGCGAACGTACTCCGCCTCGTCGACCCGGCCGTCACCGTTCGCATCCATCCGCTGGAGGTATTCAGCGGGAGTGCGCGGATAGTCCTGGGCGGATACCGCGCTGGCGAAGAGCGTGAAAGCCACGAAGGCGTATGGACGTCGATTCATGGGGCGGGAGTCTGCGCGATCGCCCCGCGTTTGTCGCCCCATGCGTCGTGGGAGTACCTTTGGCTTCTTACCCTCCAGCCAAGGGAACGCCGATGATCTACGACAGCATTCTCGACACGATCGGCCGCACGCCGATCGTCCGCCTTCATCGCCTGGCGCCTTCGCACGTCACGCTCTACGCCAAGGTCGAGTCGTTCAATCCGGGTGGCTCGGTCAAAGATCGCCTGGCCATCGCGGTCATCCTCGATGCCGAACAGAAAGGCCTGCTGAAACCCGGCGACACGGTCGTCGAGGCTACCTCGGGAAACACCGGCGTCGCCCTGGCCATGGTCTGTGCGGCGAAGGGCTACAAGTTCGTCGCAACCATGGCGGACAGCTTCTCCGTCGAGCGTCGCAAGCTGATGCGCGCCTATGGCGCCCGGGTGATCCTGACCCCCGCTGCAGAACGGGGTAGCGGGATGGTCCGCCGGGCCGAGGAACTTGCCGCGAAGCACGGCTGGTTCCTGCCGAGGCAGTTCGCCAACCCGGCCAATCCGGCATACCACCGCAGCACCACCGCGGCCGAGATCCTGCAGGACTTCGCCGGCCGTCGCCTCGATGCCTTCGTCACGGGCTGGGGCACCGGCGGCACGCTCACCGGCGTCGGCGAGATGCTCAAGCTGGCCCGTCCCGACACGAAAATCGTCGTCTCCGAACCAACGGCCGCGCCGCTGCTTGCCGACAAACCCTGGTCGCCACACAAGATCCAGGGCTGGACGCCGGACTTCGTGCCCGAGGTCCTCAACCGGAAGGTCTTCGACACCAATATCCCGGTAGACGAGGTCGTGGCCCGCGACACCGCGCGCCGGCTGGCGAAAGAGGAAGGCCTGTTCGTTGGCGTCTCGGCGGGCGCGACAGTGGCTGCGGCCCTGGCCTTCGCCGAAAGCGCCGCAAAGGACAGCGTCATCCTCGCCATGCTTCCCGACACGGGTGAGCGCTACCTGTCGACCTTCCTGTTCGAGGGCGTGGAAGAAGGGTCCGACACCGAATGGCTCGAAAGCCTCGGGTGATCGCCCGGCCTCGGCGGCGGTCCCGTTAATCGCTCCGAACGGGATCGCTGCATTGCCATCACATCGTGGTCGTCACGGTAGTCGCCTGAATTGAAGAGGAGACCCCCATGACCTTTTTGCGCCGCAAGACCATCAGCGAGGCGCTCCTCGCGCAAGCCCGGCAACTCTCGCAAGACTACACACCCCGCGATGCTTACGATCTGGCGCGGGGTTACGCGCGTGACTACGCCGGACGTGCCGGCACGCTGGCCAGCCAAGCGTTGACGACGACCAAAGCGCGGGCCATTAGTGGCCGGGCCGGAAGGAACCGTATGAGACTGGGCATCGCCATCGGTGTCGGTCTTGGCGTGAGTGCGCTCGCCACGGCATGGTTGCTCGCCCGCCGGAAGGCACTTACGCAGGACGAGTACGACGAGCACGACCCCACGCGTTACCGCCCCACCAACGCGAGCGGCGATGCACTCGATGGCACGGGCGAGGACAACCCCGTGCCGGGCGAAACGGGACTGTACTGAGACCGTCGCTTCCGGATTCAGGCGGCCGCAGCAGGCCGCCTGCGCAACACGGCCAACGGCTGCGCCCATGTCGCCCCCGGCCGCCGCTTGCTCGTCACCAGCGTCAGATCCGATGGCTGGAACACATTGACGTTATGCGTGGCCGGCGTGGTCAGGATGTACTGGGCTCGCGTGGATTTCAGGAATGCACCCACCTTGTCGATGTTGAAGATATCCAGATGCGCGAAGGGTTCGTCGATGAAGACGAAGCCGCCGGGACGATCTTCATCGCGCATCAGCGCCACCAGCAACAGCAGCGATTTCATCACCTGCTGGCCGCCGGATGCTTCGCCGTCGTCCATGCCGATCCAGCCCTTCTTGTCGAACTCGAAGCGCACATGCAACGCCGCCGACGCGAGCGTGAGGTCGTCGTTGCTCAACTCCGGGAGCTCGACGTCCACGCCGATGCCCGCCAGTTCGGCGAGTACCTTGAGGTTCTTTGCGTAGCGCCGGACCGTGTTGCGCAGGACCTGGATGTACGCGCCACGTGCTTCGTGCGTGATACGCGAGGCGCGCTCAAGGTGGATGCGGCGCTTCTCGAGATCGAGCTTGAGACCGTCGTGGTCAGTCCACAGCTTCTCGCGCAGCGCGACGACACTGGCATCCTGCTCCCAATGGCCTTCCTCGAGACGACGCTCGATGCGTTCGATCTCGCGGCGCACGGAAGAAGGCGATTCGTAGCGTTCGCGCAACGCGGCCATGGCGGCGCGACTGCGGTGGGCGAGGCCGACATGCGCGCGTTTGGCACGGAAGGCCTTGAGGCGATCGATCTGGTCGTTGCGCAGCTGATGGTGTTGGCGCACGGCATCGGCAAGCTGGTTCTGCACGACCCGCTGTTCGCGGGCGGCGTTGTCACGTGCGTTGGACGTTTTCAGTCGTCTGTCGCGCACGGCCTCGTAGTGGTTCTCGGCAGCCACATGGCTGTCCGCCGTGCGCTGAACGTCTTCTCGCAGGCGCATCTGCTGCTCATGCGCTTCGCTGAATTCGTCGGCGCGGTCGGCGAGCTGGCTGCTTGCACTGGCACCGCGAAGCACGCCTTCGGCATCGGTCGCGCGGGCCAGGGTTTCCTTGCGTTCGCTCGCGATGTCGCGAAGGCGGCTTTCGATCTCGCGCAGCTTCGCCTCGCCATCGCGCAACTGTCGGTCACGCGCGCCGGCACCGAAGTACATATCGTCGACGCCGAGGTGTCGGCCGCCGCGACGTTCGCGGAAGTAACCCTGCGGGGTGATCCAGTCCTGCTCGCGCCCGAACGCCGAACCGTCGGCGATATCCTCTACGCGACGGATACGATCGAGGTTGCGCAGGAGCCAATCCGGCGCCGCGGCGGAGAACTCGACGACCTCGAGAAGGGAGCCCCGCGTGGCCTTCTCCGCGGGTGCCCGATCGGCCACGACGAAGTGCTTGTAGCGATGCTGCTCACCGAGCTTCCAGGCCTTCTCGCGGTCGCGCGGATCGTCGAGCAGGACCACATGGCGATAGCCCGCCAGCACCGCTTCCACGGCCGGCTGCCAGCGCGGTTCGACGATCTCGACAATCTCGCTGAGCATGCTGTGACGGATGCCCGCGCCTTCGAGTGCGCGGCGGAAGTCGGCCTCGAAATCGGGCGTGTAGCGGCGGCCGCTACGCCATGCCGAGAGTTGGCTGGTGAGCGTGGTCAGCTGCTGGCGAAGCGTGGTCTCTTCGCCTTGAAGCGCATTGACACGTGCGCGGGCATCGCGTGCCACATCGGCCAGGCGCTCGTGATCGGCGCCGCCTTGCGCGGCGACCATCTCACGCAGGCGTAGCTCCTGCTTGATCAGAAGATCGTTCTGGGCGAGCTCGGCGCGAGCGGCATCGAGGCTCTTCTGGGTCTGTTGCCGGGCGAGATCGGCCTCGTGCTGCTCGCCGCGAAGGGTCTCTCCACCCGCATCGAACTCGCCGAGCTGGCGCGTGAGTTCGGCATCGCGCGCTTCGAGTTCGCCGACACGACGCTTGACGCCGGTCAGCGGGGGTCGCGCGCCACGGATGCCGGCCCCAAGCTCGGCGAGCTCGGTTCTCGGCAGGATGTCGGCAACCAGGTCGACGCGCTCGCTCTTGAGTGCATTCCATTCCTGGAACGAACGCGCGCGGGCCTCGGCTTCCTGCAGGCTTACGCCGATGAGGGAAAGCTGGTGCTCGAGGCCGTGCTGTTCGCGGTCGGCCTCGTTCTGCTCGTTGCGCGCACGCTGGTAGTCGTCGAGCACGGCCTTGTCGCCGAAGACATCGAAGACCAGGTCCAACAGTGCTTTCGGTGGCATCTGGCAGAGCTTGTCCGTCGCACCCTGTTCGAGGGTGAGCACGCGACGGATGGCCTGTGACAAGCCGGCGCCTTCGAGACGCACGCGATACTCGCGCAGTCCCAGGAAGTCGTTGCGGGCCTCGATTTCCTCCACGCTGACATCGCCGCCGACCACGGCATAGTGTCGCGTCCACTCGCCACCTTTCTTCTGAATGCGGCAGGCGAGCGTGACCTCACGGTCCATCAGCGGAAAGAAGGGGCGCTCGCCGCTCGGCCCCGGCGTGTTGCCGACACGGGCGCGCAGCCAGGCGAAGGGCTTGCCGTTGTGGCGCAGATAGCTCTTGTAGTCGCGATTGCCCGCGCAGTCGATGGTGAGCAGGGTGCGCAACGCATCGAGCAGGGTCGTCTTGCCGGAGCCATTCGGCCCGACGACGGTGACGATGTTCGTGTCCAGCGGGAGGACAAAGCGCTGCCAGTAATCCCAGTGGACGACCTCGAGGCTGCGGAAATCAAACATCGGCGTTTTCCTCGATTTCGTCCATGGGCTCTTCGTCGTCGTCCAGGTCGTGCACCGGAGCGGACGGCGGGCGCGATGCGGCTTCCGCCAGCAGGTCGCCGAGAGCGCCATCGAGGATCCGCCGTGCGGTGCGCTCGTAATCGAAGGCGAGGTCGAGAAGCGGACCTTCGGCGACCTCACCCTTGCGGCGGATGATGAAGCCGAGTCGATTGAGCGTACCCAGGTTGAAACCGACGCGTGTCTTGCCGCCGAGCTTCTCGCCGAAGTCGGCGAGCAGGGTGCGCTCGGCGATCACCGGCGACACCGTAGGGTCTCGCGGAATAGGCTTCTGCTCGGCGAACATCTGGCTCTGCGATGCGGCGGCTTCGACATCCTGGCGCTCGACCTGGCGCTGCCGCTTCGGCAACACGATCAACGCCCAGATGACGACGAGCAGCGCGACACCGTCGCGGTCCAGCTGCAAGGTGTTGGATATCCAGCTGTCGCTGCCACCGAAGACGGCGCGCTCGCTCTTCCTTGTCACGGCAAGGCCGATGTAGGCGGCATAGGGATGTTCGCGGAGTTCGAGCCCGACCGACTCAAGCCGGCGGTCGAGTTCCTCGCGAAAGGCTTCGTCAAGCAGGGCTTTGCGAGCCTGCACGTCGTCGCGCGGTAACCAGCGCTGGGCGAGCAGCCGGGTAACCAGGGTGGCGGTTTCATCATGCATCGGTGGTGTCCTTCGCGACGGTTCGCGGACGCAGGCGTCCTGCGCTCACCAGCGCGATCTGTGGCAGGTCGGTTTCGATCAGGATCGGTTCGATCTCGAGCGCGAGGGGCAGGCGCGCAAGATCGGCCGTGCCGCCTTCGAGTGCCGCCGATTCGGGGTCGCCGAGCAGGCCGAGCAAGGAAAGGCGATACGCGGACAAGGCATAGTCGTCGCCGATCAGCGTATCGGCGAGTTCGCGCGGGCTCACGATGGCAGCGAGCTCGGCATGCCAGTCTTCGAGGAAACGCAGGTCTTCCTCGTCCATCGGCAGATCGGCGGTGTCCGGTGGTTGTTCGGCGCCAGGGAGTGCCGTGCTTTCGGCGGCGAGGCGTTCGCGCTCGAGCAGTTCGAATTCCGCCACGTCCAGGGCGATCTGGTCGTGGATGAAGGACGCCGGCAAGGGCATCAGCAGCTGACCGTCCTCGAAGGCGGCGAGTGCGTCGACATCCAGTGCGCGCAGCCAGCCGACGAGGTCGGACGAGGACAGGCCCGTACGTCCGAGGTGCACGCGGTGCTGGTCGATCTTGTTGAGTTCGCGCTGGAAGATACCGGCCTGGCGCAGCAGGGCACTCTGCGCTCGACCGACGGCCTGGGCGAGCCGATGCGCCGCCGGTTCCAGCTCTTCCTTCTCGGTGATGCCGGCAACGACTTCGGTGCCTTTCTCGACCCACGTCCAGACTGAATCCAGGCGTTCGGCGGCGCGGCGGATCCGGTGTTCGGAACCCGAGAGGACGGCGCGATCGAAGTCCTCCTTCAGTTCGCTCAGGCGCGACAACAGGTGACCGAGCTCGTCCACCGACACACGGCCGATGGCCTGACCCGCGGCGAGCTGCGCCGTGAGGTAACCGAGGCCGTCGTCATCGTCGTTCTCGAACTCCAGCATGACGGCGAGCGCCGCCAGTGCCTTGCGACCGAGGGGGCCGACGCGATAGCGCTGTGTTTCACCGTCATAGACGAGAAGCTCGTGATCCTTCAGTCGCTGGACCACCGTTTCCAGTTTCACCGCGTCGACAAAGGCGAGATGGTCGCGAATCTCCTGCGGCGTCCACTCCGAGGCATGCGAGCGTGCGCCGAGTGTGCGCAACACCAGCAGGCGCAGCAGCACCTGGGCCTCGCTGCCGTGGAACAGGGCGGAAAACGCACGCAGCAGGCCTCGCCCGCGCAACAGCGGGAAGACGGCAGGAAGGTCCTCGGCGACGAAGCCGTCGCGGAAGAGATCCTGCAGGCGTTCGTCGTGGAGGGTGGTGTCGGTCGGTCCGCTCAACGTCAGCGACGGTCGACGCCGACGAAGCGAAGAAACTCGCCTCGTGTGCGGGGATCTTCGCGGAAGCTGCCAAGCATCTGGCTGGTCACCATGGAGACGCCACGCTTGTGCACGCCACGGGTGGTCATGCACTCATGGCTGGCATCGATGACCACACCGACGCCGCGGGGGCGCAGGGTGTCTTCGATGCAGTGGGCGATCTGCGCGGTGAGCTTTTCCTGCACCTGGAAGCGGCGGGCGAAGCCGTCGACGACGCGGGCGAGCTTGCTGATGCCGACGACGCGGTCGGTCGGCACGTAGCCGACGTGGGCGCGACCGATGATCGGGGCCATGTGGTGTTCGCAGTGGCTTTCGAACTCGATATCGCGAAGGACGATCATCTCGTCGTAGCCTTCGACTTCCTTGAAGGTGCGGCGCAGGTATTCGGCGGGGTCTTCGTCGTAACCCTTGAACCAGTCCGAGTAGGCCTTGACCACGCGCTTGGGCGTATCCAGCAGGCCCTCGCGCTTGGGATCCTCACCCGCCCAGATCAGGAGCGTGCGTACCGCTTCTTCGGCCTGTTCACGGGTGACCGGACGGGACTTGGCGTCGTCGCTCATCGGGAGGGATTCCTTGGGCTGCAAACGCTCATTATAAGGAATGTAGGAGCCGATTCATCGGCGATGGGTGCTCGCGGCCATCAGTCCTCGGACTGATCGGGCGTGGCGTCGGCCTCGGTGTCGTCGAGATCGGCCGGCAGCTCCAGTAAGGCTTGTGACTGGTCGCCGGTCAGCGACTCGACGCCGCGAAGCTTGCGCTCGATGGCGCGTGTCCGGGTGCCGGCGCTGTCGATGCTGTTGCGCACCGTATCCAGCTGCTTGCGGGTCTTTTCCAGCACCGTGCCGAACTTGCTGAACTCGTTCTTGACCGCGCCCAGCACCTGCCACACCTCGGACGACCGCTTTTCGATCGCCAGGGTACGAAAGCCCATTTGCAGGCTGTTGAGCAGGGCGGTGAGCGTGGTGGGACCGGCGATGGTGACCCGGTAGTCGCGCTGTAACTGATCGGACAGCCCTGGTCGACGGATTACCTCGGCATAGAGGCCTTCCGTGGGCAGGAACAGGATGGCGAAGTCGGTGGTGTGCGGCGGAGCCACGTATTTGGTGTGGATCCGTTTGGCCTCTTCACGCACACGCAGTTCGAGCGCTTTGCCGGCGACGAGAACCCCTTCGGCATCCGCGGCGTCCTGGAAGTCGAGCAGGCGCTGGTAGTCCTCGATCGGGTACTTGGCGTCGATGGGCAGCCAGACCGGCGTGCCGTCTTCGGTGCCGGGCAGGCGGATCGCATATTCCACGCGGTCGGCGGAGCCGGGAACAGTGGCGACGTTGGCGGCGTACTGCTCCGCCACCAGGATCTGTTCGAGCAGGGCGCCGAGCTGGACTTCGCCGAAGGTGCCGCGGGTCTTCACGTTCGTCAGCACGCGCTTCAGGTCGCCGACGCCCKCGGCCAGGGCCTGCATCTCGCCGAGGCCACGCTGGACGGCTTCAAGGCGCTCGGAAACGAGCTGGAAGGACTGCCCCAGGCGGGTTTCCAGGGTGGACTGCAGCTTCTCGTCCACGGTGGCGCGCATCTGTTCGAGCTTGGCCGCGTTGTCCTGCTGGATGGCCGCCAGGCGGGCCTCCAGGGTGGCGCGGATCTCGCCGAGACGTTTCTCGTTGTCGGTGGTCAGGGCGGTGAAACGCTGGTCGAGCAGTTCGCCGAAGTGCTTGAGCGTGAGCGCGGATTCTTCGCGGGTCTTGCGTGAGTCATCGGCCAGGCCCTGGCGCAGCGACTGCAGGCCGGTATCGGTGCGCTCGGTCAGCTGGTCGAGGCGGCGTCCGAAGCCTTCGATGCGCTCGTGCTGCCGCTCGGCGGCCAGCTGCATCTGCTCCTGAACGTGCGCGCGGAACTGGTTGAAGCTCTCGCCGAGCTCGCCACGGCCGGCACGCTGTTCGTCGCGCAGCACGCCTTCGAGCCGGCGGGTGTCTTCGCGCAGGGCGTCGAGGCGGCCGGCGTTGCCGTCGTCGTGTTTTCCGCGGGAAAGCACGACGAGAAGAAGGGCGATGCAGGCAATGGCCAGCACCAGGAGGACAATGAGGAGGATGCTTTCGAGCGTCATGGGGCGAGAGGGTACACCGGCTTGTGTGGGAGCCGGCTATGCCGGCGATGGGCGCTGCGGCTAAACCGCTCCGTTGGCTTTTCGCCGCTGAAGCGGCTCCCACATGGCTGCGATCGCCGATGAATCGGCCCTACAGAGGGTAGGGCAGTCTCGCGCCGGAGCGTCTCAGAGTTCGCGATTGCCCACGATGACGACATCCGCCGGGCGCTTCGCGAACAGGCCCACGGCGACGACGCCGACGATCTGGTTCAGCGTGGCCTCGAGTTCCACGGGCTGGGTGATGTGCCAGTTGTGCACATCGAGGATCCAGTTGCCGTTATCGGTGACGACGCCATCGCGCCACACCGGCTGGCCGCCGAGGGCGACGATCTCGCGGGCCACCAGGCTGCGCGCCATCGGAATCACCTCGACCGGCAGGGGAAACTTGCCGAGGACGTCCACCTGTTTGGTGGAGTCGATGATGCAGACGAACTTGTCGGACGCGGCAGCCACGATCTTCTCGCGAGTGAGTGCCGCACCACCGCCCTTGATCAGACGCCTCTGCGGATCACACTCGTCGGCCCCGTCGACATAGAGGTCGAGGCGGCCAGCGGCATTGAGATCGAGGACATCGAAGCCAAGTTTGCGCAGGCGATCGCTGGAGGCTTCCGAGCTGGATACTGCGGCCTTGATCTTGTCGCGGAAGGGCGCGAGCGCATCGATGAAGAAGTTCACCGTGGAGCCGGTGCCTACGCCGATGATGCCGCCCTTGAACGTGCCGTTCTCGACATAACGATGCACGGCGGTCTCGGCGGCAAGGCGCTTCTCGTTGTCCTGGCTCATGGCTTTTCCAGCGTAAGGATGAAATCCCAGTCGCTCTTGGCGACCGGCATGACCGACAGCCGGTTGCCTTTGCGCACCAGCGGCATGTCGGCGAGTTCGTCGCGGTTCTTCAGTTCTTCGAGCGAAATCGTGCGTGCGAGCTTGCGCTCGAACTTCACGTCGATAAGCATCCACCGCGGTTCCTCGCGTGTGGCTTTCTCGTCGTAATATTTCGATTTCTTGTTGAACTGGCTCTCGTCCGGATAGGCCGGTGAAGCGACCGATGCTATGCCGACGATGCCGGGGACATCCGTGTTCGAGTGGTAGAAGAAAATTTTGTCGCCGACCTTCATGCCGTCGCGCATGAAGTTGCGCGCCTGATAGTTGCGAACGCCATCCCAGGGTTCGCTGCCTTTACGCTTCAGGTCGTCGATGGAAAAAGCATCCGGCTCGGATTTCATGAGCCAGTAATTCATAGGGCGTTGCCCGTGCAGTCGATCAGCTCTTTGTCGGTCGCGATGTAGTCGAGCGAGATATCCCACTCGGCGGTCGTGATCGCATCCAGTTCCTGGAAGTGGTAGCCGACGCCGACAAGCAGGGGCTGCGCCGGGCGTTGCTGGCCGTGCAGGAACTCGAAGCTGCGGTCGTAGTAGCCGCCACCGAAGCCGAGGCGATTGCCCTTGCGATCGAAACCCAGCAGGGGTACCAGCACGAGGTCCAGCTTGTTCGCCTCGACGATGCGCTCGGAGGCCTTCGGCTCGGGAATGCCCATGTCGTTGGATTCGACAATCTCACCCGTGGTCCACGGGGCGAAGGTCAGGCGGCGTTTGCCACCCGATTTGGTCACGATCGGCAGGTAAAAGGTCTGGCCGCGCTCGGCGAGCGGCGCAATGGCCATGTTGAGCGGGAGCTCGCCACCGGTCGCCCAGTAGCCCGCAACGTGTTTGTCGGTGAGGAATTCGGGCAGCTGCTCCAGCGAGTGGCGCAGGCCCTGGGCCGCCGCAACGCGCTCGGCCGGCTTCAGCTGGCGTCGGCGCTGGACGAGGTCGGCTCGAAGTTCGCGTCTCTCGGGAAGCTTTGACATGGGGGACTCAGCTGAACGGCACGGTCGAAGGTTGCCGTCGAGCCGCCCCAGCCGGTGCCGCGACGGGGGCGCTGACCGGCCCTGCGGCCGATCGGCTGATTAAGGAGAGGCGTTCTCCGCGATGCCGCTGCGCACCAAACGACCTTGATCCAAAGGATCAGGTGGGAGAGCCACGCAGCATTTAGGCTTTCCGCACGAAGGCGGACATGCACAACAGCCACGAATAGCCGACCCGGGGTCGTATGTAGGAACAAGGCAAATGTAAAGTGCGCTGGCGAACACCGCAGGGAACGCCTGCCGCTATTTTACCGGTGCGTCGAGCAGACCATCAAGCTTCTTGCGAAGGGAAGCCAATCCGTCGGTCAGCACCTGTTCCTGCGACTCGTGCTCCTTTCTGAGCGAAAGCAGCTCGTGGGCGATGCTGACGGCCGTCAGGACGGCGATCCGGTCGAAACCGGGGGCCTTGGCATTGGCTTTGAGCTCGCGCATCTTGCCGTCGAGAAACTGGGCGGCGGCGATCAAACCGGCCCGTTCCTCCGGCGCGCACGCGATATGGAACTCGCGGTCGAGGAGGCGGAGGGATACCGGTTCGCTGGCGGTGGCATTCATGTGACAGATCAGCCCGTGTTCTCGAGCGCCTTGAGGCGCTGGATCATCGCTTCGACGCGGCCGCGCGCCTGTTCGTTGCGCGCCATGAGTCCCGCCCGTTCGTTGGCCAGCTGTTCCTGGCTATGCCGCAGGCTGCGGTTTTCCTCGTTAAGGCGGCGAACGGTATCGACGAGCCGGTCGAGCGTCGCGCTCAGGGCTTCCACTTCGGTCTTGAAGGCGTCCGGGTTCGTCATGCGCGGACTATAACAGGACGTTCGCGCTTGTCGGCAGGGGGTGATGGCACCTGTATTAGACTGCGTAGCAAAGTTATCGAGGAGTACCCCCATGTCCGCCAATCAGACCGTCGATCCCGAAGAGATCGCCGAACTCATCGGGCGCTGCAAGCTGGCCATGTCGGTGAGCGAATTCCATGGCGCCCTGGTGGGTTACATCAGCGCCGGTGGCCGTTTCCCTCACGGGTCGGTGCTGGCGGCGCTCGAACTCGAGCCCGACCAGGCACCTACGGCGGAAGAGCAGGCCATGCTCACCCGGCTCCGTCACCAGACCGAAGAATGGCTTGCCGACCTCGACCTGACCTTTTCGCCCTGGTTACCCGACGACGACGCGCCGATCCACGAGCGTGCGGAGGGTCTGAGCGAGTGGGCCGAGGGCTTCCTCGGCGGTTTCGGCCTGGGCGGTTCGCCCGAAACCAACAAGAGCATGAGCGAAGAAGCGCGTGAAGTGCTTACCGACATGGCGGGTATCGCCACGACGGAGTTCGAGTTCGACAAGGACGATGACGTCAACGACGAAAACCTGACCGAAATCGAAGAGTACGTCCGCACCGGTGCCCTGCTGTTGCACGCCGAATTCAGTCGCGTATCACGACCGGCCAGCGACACCCTGCATTGATCGCGCCCGCGGAGTACGCCCGGCGCCGCCGGGAGCTGATGCGCATGGCGGGCGAAGATTCGGTACTGATCCTCGCCGCCGCCCCCGAGCGCATGCGCAACGCCGATGCCCCGTGGCCGTATCGGCAGGACTCCGATTTTCACTACCTCACCGGCTTCGGCGAACCCGAAGCCGTGCTTGCCCTGTTGCCGGGCCGGGCCCATGGCGAAACCGTGCTGTTCTGCCGGGAACGCGACGCCGAGCGCGAGCGCTGGGACGGCGAGCGCATGGGCACGGATCGTGCCGCACGCGAACTTCGCCTCGATGACGCCTTTCCCATCGACGACATCGACGACATCCTGCCCGGGATGATCGAGGGCAGGGCGCGGGTGTACTGCCACTTCGGCCAGGAGCCGGATTTCGACGCCCGCCTGCTTGGGTGGATCCGCCGGCTGCGTACCGCGCGTGGCGGCGGCGTCGTGCCGAAAGATCTGGTCGCGCTGGGGCATTTGCTGCACGACCTGCGCCTGTTCAAGTCGCGCGACGAACTCGCCCTGATGCGACGCGCTGGCGAAGTCGCCGGCGCGGCCCACATCGCCGCCATGGCGTTGGCACGCCCCGGGGCAGCCGAATATGAAATCGAAGGCGAGATCCTTCGCAGCATCCGCAGCCAGGGCGCGGTGCCGGCGTTCCCGCCGACCGTCGCCGGTGGCGCCAACGCCTGCATCATGCATTACCAGGCGAATCGGGCCACGCTCAAGGATGGCGAGCTGCTCCTGATCGATGCCGGCGCCGAGGTGGACTGCTATGCCTCGGACATCACGCGTACGTTCCCGGTCGGTGGGCGTTTCACCCCGGCCCAGCGCGCGCTCTACGACATCGTCCACGAGGCGCAGCTCGCCGCGATCGACGCGGTGCGCCCGGGGCTCTCGTTCGGCGCGGCACACGACGCCGCTGTCCGCGTTATCGCCGAAGGTCTCTGCGCCGTCGGCATCCTCAAGGGCGGCGCCGACCGGGCCATCGCCGAGGGAAGCTACAAAACCTACTTTCCCAGCAAGACCGGCCACTGGCTCGGTCTCGACGTACACGACGTGGGTGATTACCGCATTGACGGCGAACCGCGCGTGCTCGAGGAAGGCATGGTCGTCACCGTCGAACCCGGCATCTATGTCCCGCCGAACGACAAGGCCGTCGACGAGCGCTGGCGTGGCATCGGCATTCGCATCGAGGATGACGTGGCCGTGACCAAGGGTGCACCGGACGTGCTGACCGCGATGGTCCCCAAATCCCCCGACGCCCTGGAACGCTAGACGACGGCGCCTGTGGCATGGGCACTGCGCGTTGTGGGAGCCGATTCATCGGCGATCCCGCGGCAGCGGGCCAAGGATGCCGTTCCCTCACACCTTGAGGTAAATGCCTCGCTTGTCCATCCAGCGGACGACCAGCCACCAGATGGCGACGAAGACCACGCCCCAGGCGGCCGAAGGCGCATAGGGGCCGAAGAGTGGCGTCATCCAGGAAGCGAAGGCCCACTGGTACAGGGGCACGGTGACCCCGAGCGCGATCAACAGGTAGACCATCAGCCCGGAACCCGCATAAGCGGCGATCGCATTGACACCGAAAGCGCGTCCTGGAAGTTTCCAGCCGCGCAGGTCGACCAGTACGTGAAAAAGGGCCAGCAACGCGAAGGACCACCCGCCTGTCCACAGCACGTAGCTCGGCGTCCACAGGTTCTTGTTGAACGGCCACAGCGGCTGCAGCAACCAGCCCGTCACGGCGCAGATGACGGCGGCGATAATCAGCCGACGCGTATCGCCTGCGCGAAGCCACGCCCCTGCACGCATGCCGAGCAGCGTGGTCGCCAGCGCGGGTAGCGTAGCCAACAGGCCTTCGGGATCGTGGCCGCGCCCCGTGGCGGGGTCGGTGATGTAGACGAAGTGTCCGAACACGGTCGTATCGACGCGGCTCACGACGTTGATCCAGGGCTCGAGCGAGCCCCCGGCCAACAGCAACACCCCGTACCCCACCAGGAGCGCGACGCCGATGGCGTCCCGCGTGCGCGGCCGCGTATGCACGGCGAGCAACGCCGCCGCGGCGAAACAGATGCCGATCCGTTGGAGCACGCCTGGAATCCGCAGATGCGCCTCCGGGATCGCAGCCCACGCCATGAGGTTCAACACCAGGCCCAATCCGACGATGCGCGCAGCGCGGCGCAACGCCGCATGCCGAATCGGTGCACGTTCCGCACCGGCCTCGATGCGTGGCACGATGGCCAACGAGACCGACACACCCACGATGAAGAGAAAAAGGGGAAAAACGAGGTCGGTCGGCGTGCAGCCGTTCCACTCGGCGTGCTCCAGAGGCCACCACACATGGCCCCAATCGCCCGGATCGTTGACCAGAAGCATCGCCGCAACCGTCATTCCACGTATGACATCGACTGAGGCATAGCGCACTTTATTCAAGGACATCCCGGGGATAGGCTTAGGCTGGAAGAGGAAACCGAAGGATACGCGGTCAGCCGGTTGCGACAATCGGCCATGGATCGCGCTCGTCGTCCCGGGCATACGATGTCCGGCAGATGGTCAGGGAATCGAGGGAGTCGCACCGATGGTTGTGGAGGTTGCACCCGGGCGCCGCCGCTGGCGCGACAAGAAGCCCCTGCCGAGGCTGGCCCTCGAGCTGTCATTGATCGTCGTCGCCAAGCTCGCCCTGCTCATGCTCATCTGGTACGTGGCCATCCGGCCGTTACCCCGCGCGGACGTCTCGCCCGCCGGTGTCGGAAGGATGCTCGCGCCCGCTTCCGCCTCTACCCAGGGATCCCAGCCATGATCGTCGACCCCGATGTCGTCGGCCTGTCGCGCCTGCAGTTCGCACTGACGGCGCTGTATCACTTCCTCTTCGTCCCGCTCACGCTCGGCCTTGCTTTCATGCTCGCCATCATGGAGAGCGTGTATGTGATGACCCGCCGCGAAGTATGGAAACGCATGACCCAGTTCTGGGGCGTGCTGTTCGGCATCAACTTCGCTATGGGCGTGGCCACGGGCGTGACCATGGAGTTCCAGTTCGGGACGAACTGGGCGTACTACTCGCATTACGTCGGTGACATCTTCGGCGCGCCGCTGGCCATTGAAGGAATGATGGCCTTCTTCCTCGAGGGCACGCTGGTCGGCTTGTTCTTCTTCGGCTGGGATCGCATCTCGCCGCTGAAGCACATGCTGGTGACCTGGTTCCTCGCGTTGGCGACTAGCCTCTCCGCGCTGTGGATTCTCATCGCCAATGCATGGATGCAGAACCCGGTCGGTGCCGCGTTCAATCCACAGACCATGCGCATGGAAGTCACTTCGTTCAAGGAGGTGATCTTCAACCCTGTCGCACAGTCCAAGTTCGTGCACACGGTGAGCGCGGGTTACACGATGGGTGCCATGTTCGTGCTGTCGATCAGTGCGTGGTACCTGTTGCGCGGCCGTAATGTGGATTTCGCAAAGCGCTCGATGACGGTGGCCGCCAGCTTCGGTCTCGCCGCCTCCTTGTCGGTCGTCGTGCTGGGCGACGAGTCCGGTTACACCGTTTCCGAGAACCAGAAGATGAAGATGGCCGCGATCGAGGCCATGTGGGAGACCGAGCCGGCGCCGGCCTCGTTTACCCTTTTCGGCATACCGGATACGACGGCGCGAGAGACGCACGCTGCCATTCGCGTGCCCTGGGTGATGGGTCTGATCGGCACGCGATCCATCGATCAGCCGATCCCCGGTATCGCCGCGCTGGTCGACGACGCGAAGATCCGCATCGCGGACGGTATCAAGGCCTATGACGCCATGCTCGTGTTGCGAGAGAACAAGGGCGACGAGCAGGCGAAGGCCATTCTCGCCGCGCATGACAAGGACATGGGTTACGCGCTTCTCCTGAAACGCTTCATGGACGATCCGCGAAAGGCCACGCCAGCGGATATCCAGAAGGCGGCCGATAGCACCATCCCGAATGTGCCCGTGCTGTTCTGGTCGTTCCGCATCATGGTGGCCTGCGGCATGTACTTCATTTTCCTTTTCGCCTATGCGTTCTGGCGTTCCACCCAGCGGCGCCTCGATGGCCGCGGCTTCCTGAAGGTGGCGCTATGGAGCCTGCCACTGCCGTGGGTCGCTGCGGAACTGGGATGGATTGTCGCCGAGTACGGGCGGCAGCCGTGGGCGATCGAAGGCGTCCTGCCGACGGCGCTGGGTGCTTCTTCGCTGACGGCGGGGCAGGTCTGGATTTCGCTCGGCGGGTTCGTGTTGTTCTACACGGCGCTGGCGTTTGTTGACGGCTACCTGATGCTCAAGTTCGCCCGCAAGGGACCGGACGGCCTCGGCATGTGGCCGAAGCGACCGGATGCTATTCCCGTCACCGCGCAGACGGTCTGAGGAGAACGCCATGTTCGATTACGAAACACTGCGGGTGATCTGGTGGGCCCTCATCGGCATCCTGCTGATCGGCTTTGCGATCATGGACGGCTTCGACTTCGGGGTGGCCGCCTTGCTGCGCATCCTTGGCCGTGACGAGCACGAGCGAATCGTTCTGCTGGAGACGATCGAACCCACCTGGGAAGGTAACCAGGTGTGGTTCATTCTTGGCGGCGGTGCGGTGTTCGCCGCGTGGCCGCTGCTCTACGCGGCGTCGTTCTCCGGCCTGTACGTGGCGATGTTCGTCCTGCTTGTCGCCTTCATCATTCGTCCGGTCGGCTTCAACTTTCGCGAGAAGGTGGACGATCCGCGCTGGAGGGCGGTGTGGGATACCTGCCTGATCGCATCGGGTGTGATCGTGATGCTGGTTTGTGGTGTGGCCTTCGGCAAMTTGTTCCTTGGCTTGCCGTTCCATTACGACGGTGATTTGCGAATGACATGGGACGGTAGTTTCTTCCAGTTGTTCCGGCCGTTCGCGCTGCTTTCCGGGCTGGTGAGCCTCAGCATGCTGCTCGCGCACGGTGCGAGCTGGGCGGCGATGAAGGCTGATCACGTGATCGCGGAACGCGCGGCGAAGGTCTCGCGCATGGCTTCCGCGGTGTACATCGTGCTGTTCGTGCTCGCAGGCATCTGGCTGGCTTACGGCATCCCGGGCTACGCCGTCTCCGGGCCGGTGGTGACGGACGCCATGTCCAATCCGATGAACAAGCAGGTTGCCGTGGGCGGGACCTGGTTCGCCAGTTACCTCACGCATCCGTACTTCTGGGCAGGTCCTGTCGTTGCCTTCATCGGCGCCCTCGGCTTGCAGCTATTCGTCGGAAAGCGCGGCTTCATGGGTTTCTTCTGCAGTTGCCTTGCAGTAGCCGGCACCATTCTCTCCGCGGGGTTCGCACTGTTCCCCTTCCTCATGCCCTCGGCAGCCGACCCGACCTCGAGCCTCACGGTATGGGATGCGTCGTCCAGCCTCGGCACGCTGCTGATCATGCTCGGTGTCACCGTCGTCTTCATTCCGCTGATCCTGCTCTACACCGGCTGGGTCTACCGCGTCATGCGCGGCCGGGTCACCCTCGAACACGTGCGCAAGTCGCACAGCATGTACTGAAGGAGCAATAGAGCCATGTGGTATTTCGCCTGGATACTAGGCCTCGGCCTGGCCGCCGCCTTCGGCATCCTCAACGCGATGTGGTACGAGGTGCACTCGGATGACGAGGCTACGCTGAAGCGGGATCCGATGCCTAAGCACGAGGGGCCGTAAGAGCGGCGGCTGATTGACCGGGTGATGCGCTGGATCGCACCGGATAACCGCTGATGCGATCCAGGCCGCCGGTGGCGAGCTCAGCCTTTCACGCACCTCAACTGATAGGTCACAGGTTCCGTACGCAGCCCCTCGAAGTCTTTAGCTTCGACGCGGAATTCGACCGGTGGCTTTGATTCGTCACCACGCCAGCACAAGTGACTGAATCGGTACGCGTCTGCCTCCTTCTTGCTGTAGACGGATCGGATCGTCGGGCTACACGTTTTGCCCTCAGGGCAGTCGAGCTTTGTTGAAATGAGATGTACCGGGTAGACAGGATTCCCGGAAATCGCGATTGGCATGCGGAAGTCCTTGCCCACCACGGCCGTCATCGGCTCCGCTGGCTTCACGATGAAGGGTGCGCATATCGCTCCTTCACGGAAGAGCCGCATGCCCTTGGCAAGACCTCTCATTGACAGCTTTTGAAAGGTCGGGTCTTGGAGGAGCTTTGCATCGGCCAAGTTTGTGTGGAAGCCGACTTCCACGATCATGGAAGGGACCTTTGCGTAGGAGTTCTCGCCCTTATCCTGAACGACAGACGGATCTCGCGGGACTGTGAAGTTGGCGAACTGAGGGTCTGAGTGAATCGCTTCCCTCATGCCACACAGCGAAAGTTGTGCGAGCCGGAAATCCCCGGGCCGTCCAGGGTGCACGAGGATGCGTGTTCCGGTGGCGGCGGGTTTGTCGGCGTTGGTATGGATATGTGCTACCGCATCCGCCCCGATCAAATTTGCATAGAAGGGGCGGCTTCTGATGTCTTGGTGCATTTCTCGACGCGGGTCGGTGCTCTCTGGTTTACTGTTCCATATCTCGGGATTGCCTGGCTGCCAGTTCTCAAGAACGTATCTGGCGGCCAAGCTGTTCCACGGTTTGCCGCTTGGCTGGTGTACAAGGCCGACGTCTGCTCCCCTGATTCGAATCGGGTCTGCGCCATTCCGCTCGGTAAAGAAGGAGAGCTCTCTTGCGAAGACGGTGGTAATTTCATCCTCGAGGATGCCATTGACCCAATCCCTCTGCGTGATCCATTTGAAGTTCTTATGGAAGTAAGCGCCGTGACCGGCGGAGACGACCACTTTCGGTCGTACGGCCTGCGCAGCAGAAACATGCCCCGTCGGGAGGGCCGGACGTTCCGCCTCAGGGGCTATCTGGTTGAACCAGTAGTCCATGTCGTAGCCGCCGATAAGCCACTTGGTCGTATTGAACCCAGGAATGGCCGCCGTCAGGTCCTCCATTCCGACTCTGATGTGCGACATGAAGTCCTCAAGCTCAAGTCCTCCGACGTCCCTGCTGAAGCTGGTGTCGATGGCTAGCACGACCGCGTTTGATGGTCGATCGATTCTCGCGTGCACGACAATAGGTCGCCGATCTTCCTCGAAGAACTTTTGGCTGTTCGCGATTTCGTTCGCACGATCGTCTATCTGCTTTTCGAGCAGTTGCCATTGAAGCTCGGTCATCTCGGCTGCCGGCAGAGGCGGGTCCTGCGCTACGGCGGGGGCAGAGAAGCAAACTGCGGCGGTAAGCGCCGAAGCGAGCAATCCTTTCTGCACCGCGCGCATGCAAAGGCGGGCTTGAAGCGGGTTCATGTCGGTGTCCTGGCAAGCCGCTTATGCGGCTTGACCATGCTCGACAGATCGCCGGGGCTTCGATGCCAGCCGCGCTAGCGAGACATTGTCGTCCCTGGCTTTGTAGGAGTGGGGCGTGCCCGCAAGAGCGGGAAAGGGTGTGGCGAGCACCCTTTCGCCGATGAATCGGCTCCTACAGAATCACATCCAATCAGATCAACTCAAACGCATCGCGGGTGAGGTTTTCCGGCTCGCCAGTGGTGCACACCACGTCATCTTCGATGCGGATGCCGCCGTACTTGCGAAACGCGTCGACCTTGGCCCAGTCGATGTCGTTGGAGAACGGCTTGTTCTTCAGCTCGGCCAGCAGCATGTCGATGAAGTAGATGCCCGGCTCGATGGTGACCACCATGCCGGCCTCGAGGTTACGCGTGAGGCGCAGGTAGGGATGGCCTTCCGGCTTGGCGATGGTGCCACCGGTTTCGCCGGCGGCGAAGCCGGCCACGTCGTGCACCTGCAGGCCGATGCCGTGGCCGAGGCCGTGCGGGAAGAACGCGGAGGAGACGCCGGACTCGACGGCACTTTCCGCGCTCATGCGAATGAAGCCATGTTCGCGCAGCACGCCGGCCAGCACGTGGTGGGCATGCACGTGCAGTTCGGGGTAGCTCTGGCCTGCGCGCACGTTCGACACGAACGACTGCTCTGCCGCATCGACCGAATCGATCAGCGCCTGGAACTCACCGAAGTTCTTGCCGGCATACGTACGCGTGATGTCGCTCGCGTAGCCGGAGGCACTCGCGCCCGCGTCGATCAGGAAGGAGCGGCTTTCGGCCGGCGCCTTGCGATCGAAGTTGGTGTAATGCAGCACGGCACCGTGCTCGTTGAGTCCGACGATGCTGGCATACGGCAGTTCCGCATCGATCTGGCCGACGGCCTTCAGGTACGCGAAGTGAATGCCGAGTTCGCTCTCGCCGTTGCGGAACGCCTGCTCGGCCGCGCGGTGACCCCGCGTGCCGCGGCGGCTGGCTTCGCGCATCAGTTCGATTTCGTAGGGCGTCTTGAACGCGCGGTGGTAATGCAGGTGGTCGATCACCGCGGGAGGATTGTTCGCGCAGACCTCGTCCAGCGCGCAGTACTGGTCGCCGATGATCGCCGAGCGGGCGAGCGACTGCGGCAGTTCGGCGATCGCATCGGCCGGCTTGCGCACGACGACGATGTCGAAATGATCGACCCAGTAGCCCGACGGTGCTTCCGGCACCACGTGCCAGTAGTCGCGCGGCTGCAGGAAGATCAGCTTGGGCTTCTCGCCCGGCGTGTAAACCAGCCAGCTGCCCGGCGCGTCGACCAGCGGCAGCCAGTGCCTGAAATGAGGATTGGCGATGAAGGGGTAGTCCTGGTCGTCCAGGAACTTGGTGATCGGTCGGCCGGCCGGGACGATGAGGTGGTCGAAACCGCCGCGCGCCAGCGCCGTATCGGTGCGCTCACGCAGGGTGGCGAGGTGCTGCGGGTAGAGCGCGGCCAGCGCGTCGTTCATCGTCGATCTCCGGGGGCAGGGGAATGGGGCAAACGCCAATGGTGCGCCTCGACGACCCGGTAGCCAAGCCTTGGCAGGAGCCGATTCATCGGCGATGGGTGCTCGCGGCGACCTGGCCTGCTGCCGCGGGATCGCCGATGAATCGGCTCCTACAGGGGTCGAGCGGCGGCGCCACGGCCCCTGGCGGCGGTGCCGGGGCCCGGCGGCACTACGCCTTGGCGTAGACCACGGCGAAATCGCCGGCCACGTCGCCCAGGCGCTGGCGCAGCAGGGTGGCGAAGTGGTCGTGGCTGCCGTCGGTCAGGCTGCGCAGATGCGCGCCGTACAGGGTGATGGCGAAGTGGCCCACGGCGAAATCATGGGCGGGGGAGCGCCACAGCGTGAGCGGCGTCCAGGCGGCGCAACCGGGGCAGGCTACGTAGGCGGAGTTGGGTGCGTCGCACCACACCGCGAGGGCTTCTTCCAGCGCTTCGCTGCCCTCGTCACCCGGGGCCAGGGGCTGGCGGCATTCCGGGCAGCGGATGGTGAAACTGCCGTCGTAGCGGCAGAAGATGCCGTTTTCCGGGCCGCCCTCGATCAGATGCGAACCGCCGTGTTCATCGTCCCRCCAGCGGTGGCTGCTGGCATGCAGGCCGATGGCATAGACGCCGGTTTCCTCGGTCAGGCGTTCGTCGAGCACGCGAAAACGCGGCTCGCTTTCCACTTCGTAGACCGACGAGATCGTGCCGTCGCCGACCAGCCGCAGGTAAAGGCCGGTTGCGGCGGCCGCGGCGTCGTCGCGTTCAAGGTCGGTGTCGACCAAAATAGTTGTGGCATCGCTCATGGTGGGCGATGGTGATCCCCTGTGCGGTGCGTCGTAAAGCATGGTCGCGACCTCCCGTTCAGTCCGGCGGCGGACCGATCCATTCGTCGATAGCGCGAACGTCGTCGTCGCTGGCGGCCACGATGCGGTAGCCAGCCCAGAATTGCCCGGCGGAAGCGGCGGGTTCGTGCCACTGCTCCTGGATACCGATCTCGACCCGGTGCTCGCGGTGCTGGGCGTCCGGCAGGGTGAAGCTCACCTGGTGCACGGCGCCGCTACGCGGGGCCTGCGTCGCCAGCACCATCATGCCGGTGGCGGAAAGATTGCCGAGTTGGCCGATCACCCGCTCGGTCATGCCGTCCACGATGGGCATGGGCGAGGTGACCCGCTTGCGCGGCGCGCGGCGTTGTTCGAATTCGCGGGTCATGCGTGGCCTGCCATGCGTGCTTCGTGCAGCCCGTCACGGCGCAGGCTGCGCGCCACGGCCTGCCAGGCGCGATCGATGAAGGACATGCGCTGTTCCCGCCATTCGCGAGCCTCGCCCGTCGCGATAAGGCGGGCCAGCCTTGTGAGGTCGATATCGTCGGTGCGGCTACCGCGTTGGTTGACGAACAGGCAACGCCCCGTGGTGGGTGAGAACCAGGCCAGTTTGCGCCGGCTGAGGTTGCCGTCTTCGTGGACGAACTCGAACCAGGTGCCGAAGCGCAGCGTAACGAAGCCGTCGTACACGGCCCGCGCGGCGGAATCGAGCGGCGTCGGTTCGACCGGCTTCACCGGCTCGCCGTGAGCCGTGCCTTCGCCCAGCCTCGGGCGCTGTTTCAGGCGCAGGGCGACATCGGTCGGGGTGAGTGCATCGTCGGTCTGCGTGGCCGGGGTTTCGAACAGGCCGGCAGCCACCTGGGCGGCTTCGGAAGGATGCATGCCCAGGTGTTCGAGACCACGTTCCACCTCCACGCGTAGCTTCTGCACGTCGGCGATAGGGCGGCGTCCAAGGAGCTGGTCGGTCACACCCAGGCAGTGCAGGAAGGCTTCGCCCGTCTCGCCGCCACGGAGAATATGCAGGGCGAGCACGTCCGCCCAGGTCCGTTCCAGCAGGATGCGCAGGACACCGCGTGGCGCCGCACCGCTGCCAAGTCGCTCGCCCATGATCTCGGCGGCGCGCTGGCGCGCGCGCTCCAGGCGGTCGCGACCTTCCATCGCTTCGATCTGCCGGCGCTCGGCCACGTGTGCCTTGCGCGACAGCTGGGTGATCTGTTGCTCGATCTCCGAACGCCAGGCGGGATCGATCACCTGGGCGTGGCTGGCCTCGACTACAAGGCGTTCGAGCCGATCGATCAGTGCCGCGTCCGGTTCGCCTTCGGCCGGATCGAGCCAGTGGTGAGCGGCCTCGCTGACGGTATCGAGCAGCTGGCGTGCCGGATGTTCAGGGCGGTCGAAGAAGCCGCGGTCGTTCACGGCCGCTCGGAGCATCGGCCACTGGAGGCCGCCGAGCACGGCGCGACCCGGGCTGGCGGTGCCGAGTTGCTGGCCGAGGTTCTGGAACAACATGGCCGTGAGTTCCACCGTATCGCCCTGCTCGAGGGTGAGTTCGGCGGGCGGCGAGCCGACGGGCCGGCCACGATTGAGCTGGCTGAGCAGTTCGTCGCGCAACGCCTGGGCGCTGCGGATCTCCCTGTGTGCGGCGTCGGCGACTTCGGAGACATGGCCCTGCAAGGCGAAGAGAGCGGTCTGCAACTCGTCCTCGGAGACTAGCCGGTCGGGCGCGAAGCCGGCACCGCGACCCTGGGTGGCCACGCGGCTCGCCAGCAGGTCGCGCAGGCTTTCGAGCACGCCGATGTGACCTTCACTGGTGGCGCTGACCGGTGCGGCTTCGTGACTGCTGCCGCCCGCGCCCGTGCCGCCCTGGACACTGCTGCCCGTGGTGGCCGCCGGCGCCGATGCGTCTCCCGGCCGCCCGCGACGCTCCGCCGCCGGTGGCGCGGAGACGCGAACGTTCGGATAGACGCGGAAACCGGGAAGGATGCCGCGCGTCCGGTAATGCTCGTTGAGCGCGCCGTAAAACGCTTCGCTATGGCCGAGCACATGGGTGTCGACGGCGTGGAACAGCAATAACCGATGCGCACTGGTCAACGGCAACGGTGCGACCGCCGCCTCCAGGGCAGCGGTGAGCGCACGCGGACCAGCCGGCAACGCCTCACCTTCCAGCGGCGGGGTACCCGCAAGCACGGCCATGCGGTAACCCAGTTCGAACAGGCTGCTGGCGCTACGCGCTTCACCGCGTGCGGCCATGCTGCTCAGCGCATCCGTCTGCTCCTGCTCTTCGGGATCCACCAGGCTCAGGTTCATGCCCAGGCCGAGGTGTTCGCCCGTGGCGGATTTACCGTCGACGTTTTCGCCCAGATGACGGAAGCGCTCGGACAGGTGCGCGGCAAAGCGTTGGCGAAATGCCGGCCCCTCACGCTCGACGATGTTCCGGCTTTCGAAACATTCCTGCTGCTCGAGGTGATTACGGGTGTTCTCGGCCGTGGCGAACAGGCGCTGGTTGAAATCGCGTAGGGATTCACGCAGGGGCATGTCCAGCCACGTCAGGCACAGCGACAGACCCTGCTGCGCCTCGCGCTCCGCGCGTGGCGACAAAGCAATGGGGGCCTGACCCATTCTGCCGTGTGGGGGCTGCATTCCTGTGCTCATCTAGTTGGTTTCTCCCCTGCCTGATGCCGAGTTTAGGCGTCCGAACCCTATGGGCGCCAGCGGGATGCCGGTCGGCTTACGGCTTAGAGCGGATGGACTAGGGGCGGAAACGGCAGCAATCAGGTCATGAACGCTTCGATCACGTTGTTGAGGAAGCGTTGGCCCAGCGCCGTGGTCCGCAGCACGGCCGGATCGTCGACCARCCAGCCACGTGCGATGGAGGCGGCCCGGGCCGGAGCGATCGCCTCCGCGGACAGGCCCGTCCGCTCGGTGAAGTCCGCCGCGGGCACGCCATCGATCAGGCGCAGGGCATTGAGCATGTACTCGAAAGGCAGGTCGTCCATGCCGACGAGGTTATCGCCCCCGATCCGGTCGGGTTGGCCGGAGGAGGCGAGGTAAGCCGCAGGCAGGCGGGTCTTCCAGCGGCGACGGACGCCGGTGGCGTCCGTGATCTTGCCGTGGGCTCCGGCGCCGATACCGAGGTAGTCGCCGAAACGCCAGTAATTCAGGTTGTGCGCGCATCGGCGACCGGGCGCGGCATAGGCTGAGACTTCGTACTGGCCGTAACCGCCCTCGGCCAGGCTCGCTTCACACGCCTCCTGGATCGCCCACGCCGCGTCGTCGTCGGGCAGGGGGGGAGGATTCGCGGCGAAGGCCGTGTTCGGTTCCAGCGTGAGCTGGTAATGCGAGATATGCGTTGGCGCCAGCTCCATGGCCCGGCGCACGTCGTCGAGTGCGCCCTCGAGCGTCTGTTCCGGCAAGGCATACATCAGGTCGATATTGATGTTGTCGATGCCGGCGTCCCTGGCCTGTCGCACGGCATCTTCCGCCTCGTGGGCGGAATGGATACGACCCAGGCGATGCAGTTTGTCGTTGTCGAAGCTCTGCACGCCGAACGAAATGCGGTTCACGCCGGCGGCGAGATAGCCGTCAAAACGCCCGTGTTCGACCGTGCCGGGGTTCGTCTCCAGGGTGATTTCCGCGTGGGTGGCGAAGGCCAGCCGTCGCCGGGCGCCGTCGAGAAAGCGGCCGACCAGCTCGGGCGCGAACAGGCTCGGCGTGCCGCCACCAAAGAAGACGGTCTCGACCGGACGCCCGCCGATGGCCTCGCCGAAATCGCGCAGGTCGGCATCGAGATCCGCCAGCAACACGTCCACATACTCGGCATAGGCGGGCGTACCGCGGACACCATGCGAGTTGAAGTCGCAGTACGGGCATTTGCGCACGCACCAAGGCATGTGGACGTATAACGACATCGGCGGCGGGACGAGAATCATGACAGCTCGGCGAAGCGCGCCTTGAGCACCTCGAGCGCCTGGCCGCGATGGCTCAGACGATTTTTAAGGGCGGGATCCAGCTCGGCGGCGCCTAGGTCGTGACCGGCGGGAAGGAACAACGGGTCGTAACCGAAACCGCCTTCGCCTCGCGGCGCTTCGAGGATGCGGCCGGGCCAGCGTCCTTCGGCGATGAGCGGMGCCGGATCGTCGGCGTGGCGGAGCACCACCAGCACGGCGATGAAATACGCACCGCGCTTTTCCGTCGGCACGCCGGCGAGCTCGTGCAGCAGTTTGGCATTGTTCGCTGCGCTGTCGCCGTGCTTGCCCGCATAGCGAGCGGCATAGAGACCGGGCGCGCCGCCCAGGAAATCCACGCAGATGCCCGAGTCGTCGGCCAGCGCGGGCATGCCTGTCACGCGCGCCGCGTGGCGTGCCTTGATCAGTGCGTTCTCGACGAAGGTCAGGCCGGTTTCCTCGGCATCGCTGACGCCCAGTGCCGTCTGCGGCACGAGCTGCACGCCGCTGCCGGCGAGCAGTTGTTCCAGCTCGACCACCTTGCCCGCATTACCTGAAGCCAGTACGAGGCGCATCGCTCAGAGCCCCTCGGTCGCGAATTCAGGCGCGTAGTCCACGCGTCCGCGATAGCCGGTCAGGCCATCGATCGTAAGCGGCAGCACCTGGAAGGCATTGCCGCCTTCGTAGGCATCGCGCAGGTCGTGCGCGGAGGCCTTGGCGAAGCCGAACTGGGTGTAATAAGCGGGCGAGCCGAGGACGAAGACCGCGCGCGCATCCTGCACGAAGCAGGCCCCGATCCCTTCTTCCACCAGGTCATGGCCGATGCCCTGGCGCTGATGGTCCGGATGCACCGCGACCGGCGCCAGGCCGAGCGACTTGCCGTCGTCGCCTTCTTCGATCGTCACGGGGGAGAACAGCACGTGGCCGACCACGGTGTCTTCCTCATCCACGGCGACCAGTGAAATCGAGGCGCGACCGGCCGCGACCAGCCGGCGGACGAGGTCGGCCTCGGCATCGCGCCCGAAAGCGGCGCGATGGATCTCGACGATGGCGTCCAGATCGGCGGCCGTGGCGGGGCGAACCTCAGTCACGGCATGCTCTCCAGTGCAGCACGCTGGGCGATGACCAGTTCGTTGATGCCCTTCGCGGCAAGGTCCATCAGCGCGTCCATCTCGTCACGACGGAAGGCGTGGCCTTCGGCCGTGCCCTGCACTTCGATGAAGCCACCACCGTCGTTCATGACGACGTTCATGTCGGTATCGCAGTTGGAATCCTCGGCATAGTCGAGGTCGAGTACCGGCACGCCGTTATAGATGCCGACGGAGACCGCCGCGATGGCACCGAGGATGGGATTGCGCTTGATGGCGTTGCGCTTGGTCAGCGTCGATACGGCATCCACGAGCGCCACGTAGGCGCCCGTGATGGCTGCCGTGCGGGTGCCGCCATCGGCCTGGATCACGTCGCAATCGAGCGTGATGACCCGCTCGCCGAGGGCGGCGCGGTCCACGCAGGCACGGAGGGAGCGGCCGATCAGGCGCTGGATCTCCATGGTGCGGCCGCCCTGGCCACCGCGGGCGGCTTCGCGCTGGGTGCGGTCGGTGGTGGCGCGGGGCAGCATGCCGTACTCGGCCGTGACCCAGCCCTCACCCTTGCCGCGCAGCCACGGTGGGACGCGCTCTTCGACCGAGGCGGTGCACAGCACCTTGGTGTCTCCGAAGGACACCAGAACGGACCCTTCCGCATGGCGGGTGTAGTGACGTTCGATGCTGACGGCGCGCAGCTGGTCGGCGGCGCGGCCGCTCGGACGGGAAAAAGTCATGGATAACCTGATTTGGGCGCGGACGGTGGGTCAGTTTACCATTGCGGTCTTCCCCGCCGCGTAAGCGAGCCATCCATGATCCGCAGCATGACCGCGTACGCCTCCGCCGAGAGCGCTGGCCCCTCCGGCACCCTCACCTGCGAACTGCGCACCGTGAATCACCGCTACCTCGAGATCAGCCCCCGGCTGCCCGAGGAGCTGCGCAGCTTCGAAAGCGCCCTGCGCGAGCGGATCGGTGCCCATCTGTCGCGCGGCAAGGTTGATCTCACGGTGCGCCTGCGCAGCGAAACCGGGGCCAGCGACGGCCTCCAGGTCAATGCCCAGATGCTGACGCGGCTCTCCGAGCTGGCGCTGGACCTCGAGCAGCGCTTCCCGCGCATGTCGATCGATTTCACCGACCTRCTCCGTTTCCCCGGCGTGCTGCGCCAGGCGGAAACGGATGCCGACGCCCTCCAGGTCGCCCTGATCGAGGTGCTCGACCGGGCGCTGGTCGCCCTCAACGACACCCGTGGCCGCGAAGGCACCAAGCTGGGCGAGCTGCTGGTCGAACGCCTGAACGGCATCGAGAAGATTGTCGGCGATGTACGTGGATGGCTGCCCGAGATCCAGGCCGCGTTGCGCGCACGCCTGGAAGGCCGCCTTGCCGATATGCGCCAGCCGGTGGAGCCGGGTCGCCTCGAGCAGGAGCTCGTGCTTCAGATCACCCGTATCGATGTGGACGAAGAACTCGATCGCCTGGCCACCCATATCTCGGAAGCTCGCCGCGTGCTGGCGCTGAAGGAGCCGGTGGGTCGCCGCCTGGACTTCCTCATGCAGGAGTTCAACCGCGAGGCCAATACGCTGGGTTCGAAGTCCGTGGATTCGCGTACGACCAATGCCGCCGTCGAACTGAAGGTGCTGATCGAGCAGATGCGCGAGCAGGTTCAGAATATCGAGTAGGTTTTTCCTTAACGACAACCGCAGGGAACGCAGGATGGTCAACAGAAACGAAGCTCAAGAGCTTCTCCGTACCGCGATGGGCAACGGTCGCGCGGAGTTCAGAGAGGGACAGTGGGAAGCCGTCGATAGCATCGTTAACGGGCGTCGGCGAGTGCTTTGCGTGCAACGCACGGGCTGGGGCAAGAGCATGGTGTACTTTCTTGCAGCCAAACTGCTACGTAACCAAGGACAAGGGGTTACGATCATTGTCTCGCCCTTGCTCGCGCTGATGCGTAATCAGATAGAGGCCGCAGATCTGCTCGGCCTGAAGGCGTTGACTGTCAACTCGACCAATCGCGATGCTTGGGACGACGTACGAGCTCAGCTGTTGGCAGGAGAGGTAGACCTGCTCCTTATCTCACCTGAGCGACTCGCAAACGACGAATTCGTGGTCTCCACGTTGCAGCCCATCGCCGGCCGGGTCTCGTTGCTGGTTGTCGATGAGGCACATTGCATCTCCGATTGGGGGCACGACTTTCGTCCTGATTATCGCCGCATTGGCCAAGTCCTTGCCCGTCTGCCGGAAAATATCGCCGTACTGGCGACTACCGCAACGGCGAATCGTCGGGTCCAGGAAGACGTGGCGGCACAACTTCGCGGCGATGTCGTAACGCTCAGAGGCGAGCTCGTCCGGGAGAGCCTCACCCTCCAGAATTTGCCTCCGTACGACGTGGCGGAGCGGCTAGCGTGGCTCGCAGGCACGGTTCCTCGCCTCGCCGGAAGCGGCATTATCTACGCGCTCACTCGCCGTGACGCCGAGCGCGTCGCCATTTGGTTGCAGACCAACGGGGTGGATGCGCACGCCTATCATGCCGATCGCTCGGATGAAGATCGCCAGGATCTGGAACGTMGCCTTCTCAACAACCAGATCAAGTGCCTCGTTGCAACGACGGCACTCGGCATGGGGTATGACAAACCCGATCTCACCTTCGTCCTACACTTTCAGTCGCCGGGAAACGTAGTCGCCTATTACCAACAGGTAGGGCGTGCAGGGCGTGCCATTCCATCCGCGTATGGCGTATTGATGGCCGGCGAAGAAGACGGGAGGATCAATGCTTATTTCAGGGAAGCTGCATTTCCAGCGGAAGCGGAGGTGCGCGGAGTTCTCGCCGCACTGGAGCAGTCGGAAAATGGGTTGAAGATCGCTCAGATCGAGCGCCTTATCAACATTCGGCGTTCGCAGATCGAGAAAGTCCTGAAGCTTCTGGCGGTGGAGCCGCAGCCTCCTTTGATTCGTGTGGATGGTCACTGGCTCCGGACAACCCACGATTACCGCATGGATAGACAGCGCATAGCCCATTTGCTCGGCCAGCGTGAAGCTGAGTGGGAGGAAATTCAGGCGTACGCATCGAATCGAGGTTGCTTGATGCAGTTCCTTGCGCACGCGCTGGATGATCCGCAAGCCGAATCGTGCGGAAAGTGCGCGAACTGCGTTGGTAGGCCAGCGCWTTCAGCCGAGATAGATAGAAGCCTGCTTGTTGC